>JAYEOK010000169.1:0-2811 GCA_034722915.1 Thermodesulfobacteriota bacterium
ACCGGGTTAGTCACTTATCTCAAGTGGGTCTATCCGTATAAGTACTTTACGTTTGCCTCTTTCGTCCGGCTCCAGCACCGGCACAGCAGCTTCTGTTATCTGTTCAGGCTCTTCAACAACAATACTTTTTTCCTCGACCTGCAGAGGAACTGATTCGGCAACCACTGCAGCCTGCTCAGTCCTCTTTTCAAAAGGAACCTGTTCACTAAAGTAGTAGGTCGCCCCTCCTACTCCAAGCAAAATAATAACAACAGCCAGAAGACGTTTTTTCCACAGCTGCCTGCGCATCGGTTTTTCTTTCTTTTCCGAGACATTGCCCAGCACTTCGCGAGCTGCCTTATCAACAATTCTGGAGCTCACCTGAGATTTTTCTTCTACATAAGCACCCAGAAGAGAACGATCACAGAGAACATTAATAAGACGGGGAATACCGTCACTGAGTTCAAAAATACGGGACAGCGCCGTCTTTGAAAAAATCTCTCTCCTTTCGCCAGCCACTGCAAGACGATGGTGGATATAGGAAAAACTGTTCAGTCGATCAAGGGGGCGAAGATGATACCTCGAAGTGATACGTTGACTGATCTGAACTGCCTCTTTCTGATTCAGCATCTCTCTCAGTTCAGTCTGGCCCAGCAACACAATTTTAAGCAATTTCTTTTGATCTGTTTCCAGGTTGGTCAAAAGACGGAGCTGCTCAAGGAGATCAAGGCCCAGGTTCTGTGCTTCATCAATAAGCAGAGCAACATTCCTCCCCCTGGCATGCGCCTCAATAAGATAGACATTAAGCCTGTCGATGTAGGCTTTCACACTCTTTTCACTCTTTTCAAAAGGAATTTCCAGCTCATCACAGATAGTTGCCAGCAATTCAAAAACTGTCAGACGTGGATTCACAACGAGCGCAACATCAGTGTTATCAGGTAGTTGCGCAAGAAGGCATCGACACACGGTGGTCTTCCCCGTTCCCACATCTCCGGTCAGAAGGATAAAGCAACCATCACCGCTGATTCCATACAGAAGATGGGCCAGAGCTTCCCGATGCAGCTCGCTCATATAGAGATAGCGCGGATCCGGGGATATGGAAAATGGTTTTTCTTTAAGTCCGAAATAGTTACTATACATTGGTATTAAGAAAAGAAGGAACTGTAAAGAGTGGTAGCATCGTAAAAACTCTTCATCTTCTTCGTTGTGCGCCCTGTAAGAAGTCTTGGGGTACAAAAATTAAATCATTTCAGGTTTCATATTGATTTTATTTACAGTACATTACTCCTATGCAAAGAAAATGGACAAGTTTTTTTCAGTACTCACACCGGTAAACGATAAGTGAGGCCGGCATAAGTGCCTTGTTAGTATGTTCAACTTGCTAACTTTAATGGAAATTTCCATTTTCTTGTTTTTAATGACAGCTTTTCAGGAGTAAGGCACTCAAGGTAAATTCTGTAAAATATGCCGGTATACGAATACAAAGCACTGGATCGAGGGGGGAAATCCTGCAAGGGACTGATTGACGCGGACAGTGAAAGCAATGCCCGCAGCAAACTGAGAAGTTCCGGAAAATATCCGGTCAGCATGCGTGAAAGTCTGAGCAAAAGCAGCAAAAAACCCGGGGCTCTCGGCGCCTCCCTCTTTGAACGGATCAAATCTGATGAGATCCATATAATTACCAGGCAACTTGCCACTCTTATCGGTGCGGGCATTCCACTCATAAATGCCCTGGCATCCCTCATTGAACAGAGCCCTAATCCTGCTCTCAAAAGAATTCTGGCTCAAATCCGGGATTCTGTGAACGAAGGCTCCAGCCTGACCAATGCCCTGTCCCAGCACCCAAAGCTCTTTTCAAATATTTATATCAATATGGTTCGTTCCGGTGAAGCGTCAGGCTCTCTCGATATTGTTCTGGAAAGGCTGGCCGATTTTGGAGAAAATCAAAAAGCCCTGCAGGCCAAGCTCAAAGCAGCTCTCGTTTACCCGGTCTTCATGGCCGTTATCGGAACCGGTATCCTCGTTTTTCTGATCAGCTACATAGTTCCTAATATTACCCGTGTTTTCATAGATATGGAGCGGGTGCTGCCACTTCCCACCAGAATGCTTATCTTTGCAAGTGATGGTGTCCGCCATTACTGGTGGCTTGGCCTGTTACTCATCATTGGCATCATTGTTCTTGTCCGCCTCTTCCTTGCCAGGGAATATGGACGCAGGGTCTGGGATAGAATAAAACTCAGCTTTCCAATCACCGGTTCCGTGAACCGAAAAATCATCCTGTCAAGGTTTGCCTCTACCCTTGGCAGCCTGCTTAACAGCGGGGTCCCCCTGATCGCTTCGTTACAAATCGTCAGTTCTCTTGTTAATAATCGACTGATCGGAGAAGTTATCGAGGAGGCAATAGAAAAAATCACGAAAGGAAAGAGCATGAGCAGTGCTCTGGAGTCGTCTGTCTGGTTCCCCCCTCTTTTTCTGCAGATGATTGGAGTGGGTGAGCAGAGCGGTCAGCTTGAGGCAATGCTGGATAAGGTTGCCAAGGCTTATGAAAGGGAAGTTGAAAGCGCGATCATGGGAATGACCGCGCTCATAGAACCCATAATGATCTCCGCCATGGGTGCTGCCGTAGGTTTTGTAGTGCTTTCCATTCTACTCCCCATTTTTGAAATGAATCAGATGATATAATAAAGGGTTCGGTAAAAAATAATTTGGCATTTTCCGGTCATAAATGTGCTACAGGTTCAGTCGATTTTATATATTCACAACCGCAGCGTAGCTGGCTACGTGAGGATTGTGAATATATAAAATCGGCTGAAGATGTGGTGCAGTTACGAA
>JAYEOK010000170.1:0-2802 GCA_034722915.1 Thermodesulfobacteriota bacterium
ATTTTATTTATGAAATCAGCGAAAATGATCAGATTAAAACCGTGACCGGTGACAGTGAAATTGTTCCAGGAATTCGAGTAATCCACACCCCGGCACACACTGAAGGTGGGTTATCTGTTGCTGTGGAGACTTGGCCTGCAGAAGGTGGCTGGCAAAGGAATGACGAAACGTGTGGGATGTAATTTTTTTGGGTATTTTTGCCTTTTTCACAGCTCTTCTCAAGGCCTTTTGTAATGATGTTTCATGGATATAATAGCGCCGGTTTTCACTATTTTGGGGAACATGTGTTAATTTTTTGGCCGGAAAAAACCACTGCCAGATAAATTCCTTAGGAGCATTCTTATATTTTTTCTCAAGTCTGTTGGGAAGAAAGACACCATCATAGTCTGCTTTGAGATCTGCATCATGAACACTGCCAACAAAAGTCAACTGTTCTCTGAGCTTCTCTTTCAGTTTATCCGGAATAGGCACAGTTCGATCCTTTTTACCTTTCCCATCATGTATAGTCAATATTCCCATATCAAAATTGGAATTGTGGGCCCGAAAAGAAATACATTCAGAGATTCGCAGTCCGCATCCATACATGAGCTCGATCATTAATTTGTGAGGATTGCTCATATAAGAAAGAACTATATCAATTTCTTCCCGGGATAAAACAACAGGGATATACGGTTTGCGTTTAGCCCGAACACACCATCAATTTTTCCAAAATCGGATTTGAAGACATTTCGAAATAGATAGAGCAAAGCATTGAATGCTAAATTTTGACTCGATGCAGAAACTTTCTTTTCTGTCGCCATAAAGGATAAGAACGCTTTAACATCTTCCACCTCAACGCATTTGGGGTCCTTGCTTTTTACAAAAGCCTGAAATTGTCTTGTATATCCAACATAAGATTTCAATGTCCTTGGTGAGTAATGTCTCATCCTGATCGAGCTTTCGAGCTCCGAGTATACCTGCCGCCAGTCTACTCCCTTGTATTTTTCAGCACTTTTTCCCGTTTCAGGCAGTAGCTCTTTCGTTTGTTTGACAGCGATAGCGGTCTGTTTTACGCGGCTATCGTTAGCAACCTGCTCCTTGGTATCATAAAAATTATTACTCTTTTCAGGTGTTTTCTTTTGTCGCTTTATTACGTCTTCTGAATTTTTCATCTTCCATAGCAAATGGATGGCGTCTTCTGCTTGCTTCAGCATGAACGGCTTTTGATTTTTACTTTTCAGCTTAGTCAAAAAAGCAGGCAAAGAATCTTTTTCGCTCCATTTGAAAGAATATTTCGTGCAAAAATCGAGATAATATCGTAACCATTTTAGGTAGAAAGATTGGAGGCGTTGTTCCACACCCTGATCTTAGAGAAATTTTGAATATTGGGCTGAGAATTCTTTGGGTAGCTTGATCATAAATCGACTTTGGGTGTTAACAGGAATCTAGATAACATTCATTGCGACTGGTTAACCAGAAGAAAACGGCCTACCATGGACCACTTCAGATTGTCAATGGAGATGGCGATCCGGAGTTATCTAGAAAACTAGACAATAACTTGTTCGGCCACTACAAATAGGCAATATACTCATCCCAAAAACAAACCAATGAAACCACTCATGGTGAGCATGATTTGCTACCATATCCGTCAATTAGACTTAACGACAATAGGGCCAAGGATGGCATTGTCTCATTCTCCTTGCGAAAGGCACCATTTATTGGTACAATTGGCGTATGAAATGGGAAGTGAACATATCACGCAAGGCGTTGAAGGGACTAAAAAAGCTACCGAATTCTGTAAAGGAACAGCTTTACCTTCTTCTCAAAGAGATTGAAATTTCCGGCCCTGTTCGTGGAAATTGGCCCAACTACAGCAAACTTGGTAAAAATCGTCATCATTGCCATATTAAAAAAGGTCGCCCAACATATGTTGCTGTTTGGGAAAAACGAGATAACGACATTAAAATAGTGGAGGTGATTTATGCTGGATCACACGAAAAAGCACCATACTAACAAGATAACCCTATTTTTTGAGGGTCCGAAAGAAAATGAGCGTGAAGCTATCATTGTGCTCAAGGCTCTCGGTTTTATGAATGCTGCAAAAAAAACTGATTCCATATCTTGGCGAGATGCTTTTCCCGAATTTTCTTCTAACGAGCCAGGTACATGCTTGGTTGCTGTAAGACATAAAAATAATCTTACTCAAGAAGCCTTATCTGAGATTACAGGAATTCCACGTCGCCATATTTCTGAAATGGAAAACGGGAAGCGTCCAATTGGCAAAAAGACTGCAAAAAAAATGTCCAAATTCCTTAAGGTTGATTATAGAGTTTTTTTGTAACTTCATGAGGAACGACGGATCTTAATGCCCGACAAACCGGAGAAACAAAGGAGAAACAAAGGAGAAACAAACACAACAAAGGGGTCCAACAAAGACAAAGAGACAAAGGGGTCAAGTCTCATTTTGGCCTTACTTTGGGAGAGGATTTTTTAATTCATTAGACCTTAGGAAACCGCGCCCTGTGGGCGGGGGTAGGTATAGATGCTGAAATGATAAAAAAGTACGTTAAATATCAAGATGACAAATAAATAAACAACTGTGGGAGCAGCTTGTTTTTATTTCAACAAGGCCCTTTGGGTTTTGTTGAGGACGGCCTTTTAGGTCGATAAGAAACCACGTTTTTTAAGCGTGGCTCTTCATTTCCATAAAACAAAAAGGAGACAGATTTATTTCATCCAATAACCAGAATCGAGAATCGGGAACCACAATAAACATAAGGACATAAGGGGCAAGTCTCAGTGCTTCACATAGCACTATCATCT
>JAYEOK010000171.1:0-11747 GCA_034722915.1 Thermodesulfobacteriota bacterium
CCTCGTGATGTTGTGAGTATCGCAGATCAATACGGCTCCACTGAAACCATTATCTCAGCTGTGAATGACTCACCTGCCGGAAGTAAGTGGGCCATCGCTACTGAAGTCAACCTGGTTGACCGTTTGCGGCGTCAGCATCCTGATAAGGAGATTCATCTCCTTGCTCCTTCATCCTGCCAGTGTACAACCATGGATTGTAACCAGCCCGTTAATCTTCTCTGGCTGCTTGATAATCTTGCAATTGGTAAAGTAAAGAATCAGATCAGCGTGGAACCGGAGACCGCAAAGCTGGCAGCCAGGTCTCTTGAACAGATGCTTGCTATCTGAAGCTGTTGAATTTACACTCTTCAGAGTATAAATACGAAACCATCATCTGTTAACTTAAGGAATAATTGTGACTGACGAAGTATATCTTATTGACGGCAGTGCCTACATCTATCGTGCATATCATGCCGTAGCTCCCCTGAGCAACAGTGAAGGAATGCCCACCCATGCGGTTTTTGGTTTTTTGAATATTTTACGTCGCCTGATCAAGGAAAAGAAACCACAATATCTAGCTGTGGCCTTTGATACGAGAGGGCCGGTTTTCCGACACGAAATCTATCCTGAGTATAAGGCCAATCGTCCCCCAATGCTCGAAGATCTGTCAGTGCAAATTCCCTATATTAAAGAACTGGTGCATGCCATGAATATTCCCTGCTTTGAGCTTCAGGGGATTGAGGCCGATGATATTATTGCATCTGCAGCACAATTGCTTGGCGGACAGGGACATAAGGTTGTGGTGGTCTCTGGTGATAAGGATCTTCTTCAGCTTGTTGATGAGCAGGTAGTGATGTGGGATCCCATGAAAAACAAGATCATGGATGTTGCAGCAGTTGAAGAGAAATACCACGTGAAGCCTGAGCAGTTGCTTGACTGTTATTCGCTTATGGGAGACAGCTCCGACAATGTACCCGGTGTCCCTGGCGTCGGGCCCAAGACTGCCGAGAAGTTAATCAATCAGCATCAGAGTCTGGAAGGTGTGTATGAAGCTCTGGATGGCATGAAGAAATCAAAACTCAAGGAACGGCTCGGCGATAATCGAGATGCTGCCTTTTTATCAAGAGACCTGATCAGATTGAAATATGATGTTGAGGTTCCCTCTGAGCTGCCCGGCTATCAGCCACAAGATCCTGATGAGGAAAAGCTGCAGGATCTTTATAAACGTCTTGGTTTCAACAGCATGGTGAAGGAAGAAAAGAAGACGATCCCGGTTCCCACAAAAGGCTTTAAGCTGGTACAAACTGATGAAGAATTGCAGAGCGTGGTCGATCATCTGCAAAATGTATCTCTGCTGGTGATTGATACTGAGACAACATCCCTTGATGTGCATCGGGCATCACTTGTCGGGATTTCCTTGTGCACGGATCTTGATTCTGCCTGGTATATTCCTGTTGCCCATTGTGCTGAAGATGGGTCATTAGTGGGCGGTCAACTGGAACAATCAATCGTACTGGATGCCCTGAAACCTTTCCTTGAGTCTCATGACTTGCCCAAACTTGGCCACAATATCAAGTATGACTATTCAGTATTGAAAAAATCTTGCAATTTGACCATGCAGGGGCCTTTATATGATTCTATGGTCGCGGCTTATCTGGCAGAACCCGGTAGAAGGTCACTGAAACTTGATGCACTCTGCCTGGAACACGGGTATAGCCTGACCGCATTTGATCAGGTGGTTGAGGATCCCAAACGGGAAAAATGTTTTGCCTATGTGGGTCTTAAAGAAGCGTGTGAATACAGTTGTGAGGATGTGTTTGGGGCACTCTTGCTTTGGCAGGACTATGAACCACTTTTGAAGGAACTGAAGCAGTACAATCTTTTTGTTGATGTGGAAACTCCTCTCATTCCTATTCTTGCTGACATGGAGATTGCCGGAATTACGGTGTCTGCTGAGGTTCTGGGTAAGCTGGAAAAAGAGTTCCAGGAAGAGCTTGATAAACTGCAGGAAGAAATTCACGCACTTGCCGGATACAGCTTTAATATTCAGTCACCAAAACAGCTTGGAGTGCTGCTCTTTGAAGAATTGGAACTCCCCCATGGCCGAAAAACGAAAACCGGATATTCTACAGATATGAAGGTGCTGGAAAAGCTTGCTCTAAAGCATGAAATTCCAGCAAAAATAATACGTTATAGGGTGCTTGCTAAATTACAGTCCACCTATGTCAAGAAGTTAAAAAAACTGATTGACCCTGAAACAGGGCGTGTTCATACTTCTTTTAATCAAACCGTGACCGCCACAGGCAGACTCTCTTCGAGCAATCCGAATATGCAGAATATTCCCATTCGTACGGAAGAGGGGAATCGTATACGGCATGCTTTTGTCCCTCGCAGGGATCTCGTTTTTCTTTCTGCTGACTATTCACAGATCGATCTTCGGGTGTTGGCCCATTATTCACAGGATGCTGCGCTCCTGCATGCCTTTCAGAACGGCGAAGATATTCATTCCCGAACTGCTGTTGAGCTTTTTGCTGTGTCGCCATTGCTGCTCACCTCTGAGATGCGTCGTGTGGCCAAATCGATTAATTTTGGCATTGTTTACGGCATGTCCAGTTTCGGACTCTCCAATCAGTTGAATATCAGTCGAAAAGAGGCGAGTCGTTTTATCGACAAATATTTTCATCTGTACGGCGGGGTGAAAGAATTTATGGGAGACATTGTGGAACAGGCACGGAGCAATGGCTATGTGACTACACTCCTGAATCGAAGGCGTATGCTTCCTGAAATTAAGGTAAAAAACAAGACCCGAAGAGAATTTGCTGAGCGGACTGCAATCAACACCCCTATTCAGGGAACAGCAGCTGATATCATCAAACTGGCAATGATTAAAGTCGTTCCAGCTTTACAGAAAGAGGGACTTGTCGCTCGTCTGCTTCTGCAGATTCATGATGAACTGGTTTTCGAACTTCCGGAAAGTGAATTGGCTCAAACACAAGAAGTGGTAAAGCGTGTCATGGAAGATGCGCTTGCACTCGACGTTCCTCTCATTGTGAATTTTGAAGTAGGGGAGAGCCTGGCCAAAGGCTGAAATACCAGTTCAGCAGCACTCCATTTGGCTTGGTTACACCGTTCTGCGTACTGCCTGCGCCCTCTGAAAAATATTTTGTGCCCAAATTCATTGTAATTGTTCAGGCAGGGCGGCAGGATGCAAATTGCCCTTTTATTGGGTATCCGGTTTACTCAAGCACATACAACATATGGTAGTGATTATAATCAGTCCTTGTGCCCGTGTAAGAGAACAGCAGAATACCGAACAGGGAATTTCGAATCATGAACTATTCTGATTTCCCGTAATCTTTGTATAGATTGGCAGTGTTGCTGTTCAGGTTGTTTGTTGCGCCCTGACTTCAAAATTCGAAATTCCTTGTTCGACATTCGATATTCAAAATAAGCATTATCACTCTATATGGTAGGTGCCTGAGGTAAGCGGATACCCAATTAGTGCCTTACTCCTCAAAAGCTGTCACTCATTTCAGTACCCCCTTGTGGGGTATAAAAAACAGGTAAGCGTAGACTCCGAGAAAATGAAAAGTTCGTTTAACGTTAGCAAGTTGGATATACCAACAAGGCACTTACACCCCACAAGGGGGTACTGAAATGAGTGCCGGCCTCACTTACCGTTTACCGGTGTTAGTGCCTTACAGAATATTTTCTCGGAGTCTGCGCTTACCTGTTTTTTTTGAACATATTCTGATAAGGAACGGGAACGAAATAAGTTGAACAAAAATTAATAGGCATTTTTTTCGTATTCAAGACGCGAGGCAGGAGCATAGCGGGCTATGTGATCAACGAGCAACGCAGAAGACGGACAAAAGGACATTAATTTGTTCAAGTTATTTCGTGTACGTTCCTAAGGAACGGGAATTAAATAACCTGAACATATTTCGCCGCAATTTTTTCGTCAGCGACACTTTAAAAAGCTTTGCATACTCCCTGTATGTAACGGTTTTTAAAGTATTGCTGGCGGAACAAAGGGCAAGAAAGATGTTCAGGTTATTTAATGTACGTTCCTAAGGCACTTATCCAGTGAACTGAATTGTTTCCGGTAGAACCGGGTTACCCTTTATTTACGTTCGTGGATTGGAACGAAAGCACGTTTCTTATACCCTGTATAAACTTGTCGCGGCCTTCCGATACGTCGATCTTCGCTGCCATGCATCAGTTCCATCCAGTGGGATATCCAGCCAGGCAGTCTGCCCATGGCAAACATCACGGTGAACATGTTGGTGGGGATACCCATTGCCCGATAGATGATGCCGGAGTAGAAATCCACATTAGGATAAAGATTTCTACTGATAAAGTATTCGTCGTTCCTGGCAATATCTTCCAGCTCTTTGGCAATATCGAGTAATGGATCATCCACGTTCAGTGCATTAAGTGTCTGGCTACAGGCCTGTTTAAGGATTGTTGCCCGCGGATCAAATGTTTTATAGACCCTGTGACCAAAACCGGTAAGGCGGAATGGGTCGTTGCGATCTTTTGCTTTCTTGATATATTTCTCAAAGTCATTATTGTCCTGATGGATGGCTTCAAGCATTTCAATAACAGCCTGGTTGGCCCCTCCATGCAGTGGTCCCCAGAGGGCGCTGATACCGGCAGAGATGGATGTGTAGATATTTACACCGGCACTGGCAACGAGGCGGACTGTAGAGGTTGAGCAGTTCTGTTCATGATCGGCATGGAGGATCAGGAGTTTGTTGACGGTGGCAACGACTTCTGGTTGGACAACATAGGGTTTTACCGGTTTGTCAAACATCATATTAAGAAAATTGCCGCAATAGGACAGATCGTAACGGGGGTAAATTAATGGATGCCCTTCTGATTTTTTGTAGGAAAATGCGGCAATGGTTCTAATCTTTGATATAAGCCGGGCAGCAATGATCAGCATTTCCTCATCAGAATCAGCACTCATCTCCGGATAAAAATTATGGAGCGTGTTGACCATGGTGGACAGTATGGCCATGGGAGGTGCATTTGGGGGGAAGTGATCAAAAAAGTGGATCATGTCCTCATGGATTAAAGCAAAACGAGAAAGGAGTGCTCGGAAGTGGTTGAGTTGTTCCCGTGTGGGGAGTTCTCCCATGAGCAGAAGGTAGGAAATTTCCACGAAGGTGCATTTCTCTGCCAGTTCCTCGATGGCGTAGCCGCGGTAGTTGAGAATTCCTTTTTCTCCATCAAGAAAGGTGATATCAGAGCTGCAGGAACCGGTGTTCATGTATCCGGAGTCGAGGGTGATGTATCCGGTTGTAGAGCGTAGTTTCCGGATGTCGATGGCTTTGTCGCCCTCGGTTCCTTCTATCAGTGGCAGTTCGTAGGTTTTGTCTTCCAGGGTCAATGTTGCATGTTTTTTTGACATCGTGTACCTATGTTTCTATGCTCGTAAAGAGCGTATTACTGTTCAGTGGCTTTGTGCCACTGGAGAGAGAAAGGGGTGTGGGAGTAAAGGAAAAGCGTAGCGTCACGGACCAGAGTGTTCAGGCGTACTGAGGGGTTTGCGACTGGCTGAAATGTATCATGAACGACAAAAAAAATTACTCCAAGACTGACAACCTAACAGAAATGCACTGAAAAAGCAAGTTTCGGGACAATGTCCATAACGTCCGTTCAGGACATGGTTTTTTGAAGGAAAGAGAATTATGATGCAGTCACCACAGGGTGTGAAGGATCAGCAACTGTATGAGCAGCGTCTCACGCAGTTTGAGGATGAGGTTGGAGTGTATCCGGTAAGCTGCGAAAAGCTTGCTGCAGGACGCAGTGATAAAGAATGGCTCGATCAGGTGATTGCGGGAGGAGCAAAGATCGTACAGCTCCGCGATAAGGAAAGCTCCGATCGTGAACTGTTGGCAAAAGCACTCTATTTTCGTGAAAAGACACGGGAGGCTGGTGTTCTGTTTTTTTTGAATGATCGACTGGACATTGCATTTCTTGCTGATGCAGATGGAATGCATGTCGGTCAAAAAGATCTGCCCCCCACCGAAATCAGAAAGCTTGCCCCTGATATTCTCATTGGTCTTTCCTGCAACACCGAAGAACAGGTCAGGGAGCTCGGTAAAGAGGTGGCGCAGGAAAAAAGTGCTGTATCCTATTATAATATCGGGCCGCTTTTTCAAACAGGAACCAAAGAAGGATTACAGCATTTTCTTGGAGCTGAAGGCATTGGTAAATTTTCCTGCCATTGTCACTTGCCATTTACCGTAATGGGAGGAATTAAGCTCACCCATCTTGAGGATATTCTTAGTGCAGGAGCCACAAGGATTGCAGTGGTAACAGCAATCAGTCAGGCGGATAATATTGCTTCGGAGACTGCTCGTTGGCAGCAGAGTATTGAGTCTGGAAGAAAGAGGAGAGTCTGATGCTTTTTGATAATGATGCTGCAAAAAAACTGTTGGAAGAAATTGAGCTTCTTATCCGGTACGCAGTTCCAGAAGAAGAACAAACTCTGGCAAATGATTTTTTGAAATCTTTCCAGGAGGATTCGTTTGCCCTCGACGTGATTAAAGATTTTTACCAGACCCTCCCTGATGCCCGGGAAGAAGCACTGGTTAAAATTTCGGTTCTTGAAGAAAAAGAGCAGGTTTTTCTTCTTCTGCTCAGCAGCAGTGCACACCACTATTATTATTTGACCAACGACGAGGGGGGCCTGTTTTTAGGCGAATGGGATCAGGGGATAGCAGACAGTCATGTGCTTTCTTTTTTTGGTTATCCTGATAAGGAAACTTTTAAGAAAGAGCATAAGTCAATGAAGGAGTGCCGGGAGTACATCCCCCTTGAAAGAATGAGTGAAGAGATCTGTCCATCCTGCGGAATCAAAGCGGGTGGCCTCCATACCCTTGGATGTCCGGTTGAAGTCTGCCCCTGGTGCGGAGGACAGCTGAATCATTGCAATTGTCGGTTTGAACAGTTGGATGTGGAAGAGCTGACAGACGAAAAGAAGCTCACAGAACTTGAAGAGAAGCTGGAGAAAAAAGGCCGTATTCCATACGCCAAGGAACAGCGCCCATCATTCCTGAAGGATGAGGGCGCTGTTGAGTAGGTATTTTTTATGTTTCGGATTATTCAGGTGGCACCCATCACCTGGACAGGCTCCTAGATACCCTATCGTACTGTAACTGTTCAGGAGTGCACCATATCTGTGCAGGCAGGCTGGAGAACTATAGTGGTTCCTATGTGAGCCAGCTTGACCGTGCAGAGATGGAGTGCTCCTGAACAGTTACGAACTATTTACTGTCGATATTTTGTAAGTAGTTGAACAGGTCAGATTCAGCTGAAAGTATCAGTGAAGTATTGTCTCCGATAACCGTTGAATAGCTCTGCAGGGTCTTGTAAAAGGCGAAAAAATCAGGGTCTTTGCTGTATATTTCGCCATAGATTTTGGTGGCAGTTCCATCAGCCTTACCTTTGATTTCAGATGCTTCACGGTTTGCCTCAGACAGGATAACTTTGAGTTCCCGCTCAACCTTACCAAGAATTTCCGCTTTTTTACCTTCACCTGTCGAGCGTTTTTCCGCTGCTATTCGCTTCCGCTCAGAGATCATTCGATCGTACACTCTGAGTCGAACAGACTCAATGTAATTTACGCGTTTAAACATTACATCAAGAAGCTCAATACCATACTGTGGCGTAACTTTGGCCGCAGCTTCAAGGACATGTTCACTGATTTTATCACGCCCATGTTTGGGAGGTCTTTCTGTAAGGTTGGGATTTGCCATGGTTTCGAGCGACCAGTCTGAACTGCGAATAATTTCGATCAGGTCGTTTTTGTTCACCATATCACGCACTGTACCGTCAATGATGTCGTCCAGCAGTGACTGGGCACGTGACTCAGTTTTTACCGCCTGCATATACTGCAGAGCATCGGTAATACGCCAGCGGGCAGTAACATCAAGGTAAACGTATGTTTTGTCATTGGTTGGGATCTGATTAGGATCACCATCCCAGATTTGAACACGTTTATCAAAATAATTGACGTCCTGAATAAAGGGCATCTTGAGGTAGAATCCAGCATCTGTTTTGGGCTCACCGATTGGCTTACCAAACTGAGTTATCATCGCCTGCTGGTCTTCTTTAATAATAAAAAATCCGTCATAGACTACAGTTACACAGAGCAGTACCAGGCCGATAAGGAAAAATTGGGATATTTGTTTCATGATTTGTTCCTCACTATTTGGCTGGCTGGAAAGAAGCGGCTGGACTGCTTCCCCTGCTGAGATTTAAAAGAGGCAGTGGGGTCTGCTGGTCTTGGTCCATGATATAAATTGATTCGACAGCAGGCAGAACTTCCTGCATGGTTTCAATATACATGCGTCTCTTGGTAACCTGCGGAGCATTTTTGTACTCTGTCAGAATAGAGAGAAAACGTTGCGATTCACCTTTGGCATCATTGACTCTGCCCACAGCGTATCCGTGTGCCTCTTCTACGACCTGCAAGGCCTCACCACGAGCTCGGGGGATTTTCTTGTTGTAGATTGCTTCAGCCTCGTTGACCAGCCGTTTCATGTCCTGATCGGCCTCATTAACCTCATTAAAGGCGGGTTTGACCTGGTCGGGCGGATTAATATCCTGAAACTGCACGGTACCAATGGACAATCCAGCCTGGAGATTTTTCAGTTCGTGCTGGAGTTCCTGTTTGACATTTGCCGCGAGCAGGTCACGATTTGAGAGTACATAATCAAAATCCATGTTGCCTACAATTCTACGGGTAACACTCTCAGAAAGATCCCGAACAGCCTGTCGAACATCCTTGATCTGGAAGAGGAAAGCCTGCGGGTCACTGACTCTGTACTGAACAATCCATGCCACATTGATGACATTTTTATCAGCGGTCAGCATTAAGGATTCCATGTCATAGCCACGGCGATCAAAGCTGGTTTTCTGTCCTGGGTAGCGGCTTCGAAATCCGAATTCTTCTTTTCTGATTTCCTCTACATCAACCTTATAAAGGCTGTCGATATAGGGGATTTTGAAGTGGAGACCCGGCTGATCTGTACGGTTGTATTTTCCTAAACGCAGCACAACACCTACTTCACCGGGAGTGATTTTGTAAAAAGAAGCATACACACCCTGTAGCAGGAGTACAATTAACACAATGGCCAGCAGCTTACCAATTGATGCAAGTGGATTTGGCGGCGCTGTATTTTTAGGAGTCTCTTTGCCCGGCTCTTTTTTGGGCGAGTCAGAGAAGTAATCCTGAAGTTTCTTGATGAGCTGAGCCACCATCTCCTCAGGCGTCTGGGGCTTTTTTTTCTTTCCCCATGGCGGTTGTTGATCCTGGTTGGACATGAAAAGTTTCTCCTGAATATAGGTATGATTAATTGTAGGTCAAATTGTAATTCTTACTAAAGTAATGATTCTTCGGGGGAGCGCAATGTATTTTTGGTACCTCTCAGAATATTTTCTTGTTTTTTATGACAGCTTTTCAGGAGTAAGGCACTAAAAAACTGAAAATGACAAAAACAATAATCTATCATGCTGTTTTGGGGTTGTTTGTGGGGTTTTGTTGTTTTTTGGAAAAATATATGTCACGTCAGAGCGTTTTTCCATGCAATGATGATCGTGGTCACGGAACCAATAAAAAGAGTAGTCTGAAAAAGCAATGATTGCCGCAATTTTAACAGCGAAGGCCAGCCAAGAATCCATCCGGCTGCAAGCCCACAGCAGAGACCAAAGAGATGTGCTCCCAGGTCTGTCCGTTCTCCGGAACTGCCAATCATTGCAAGCAGAGCAGCCCCTGCCATGAAAGGCATGATTCGTATGTACCTGGTGTTTATTCGATTCGCATGACTGATCATGGCCAGCATTCCGATAACCGCAAAGACAGCGGTGGAAAAACCAACAAACAGATGGTTGCTGCCATGTACCAGTACGTTTATGAAGTTTGCAAGTGTTGCAGTCAGCAGCATGGAAAACAGGCCCAGGCCGTTACCGGTGATCCTGCAGAAGAAGTGGAAAAGAAAACCTCCAAAGAGGCAGTTTCCTAAAAGATGTACAGTGTCGGCATGGAGGGTGAGTGCTGTGACAAGTCGATAGTATTCACCATTCCGGAGAATGGCCTCAGCATCACCGGTACCATCCGTAAACCAGAAAGAATGGTCAGCCCAGGGGCCTGTAACAGTGTAAAACAGAGCCAACCCGCCAACGAGAAGCAGGGTCGGTGGCTGAAGCAAGGGGATGAAGGTGTCGGGATGAGTGTTTGGTTTAGGGGGCCAGTTCCTGTTCTCGTGCAGATAGACCTTGATCTGTGCTTCGGCTTCCCGGGCATCGTCAATGGCCACGCTGAGAACCATGTTGTCAGGTGCCTGACTGACATGGTGACCGATACCAACAGAGGACAGCATAAGAGAGCAGGAAAGAGCTTCCTGTTCTTCCCTTGTCACAAAAACAGGTATTCCCGGCCTTTTTTCTGTGGCAGAAGCCAGAGTGTTTTGGTTTGAATCATTGAATGACATGATTCAAGAGATAGTCACTTACTCTGTGTTTGGCAAATGTCTATATACAAAATTTGCAGCAACGAAGCAGATGAAGAGTTTTTACGACGCCATCAAGGTTGATGGTATGTCATCATCCGGAGTGTCTTTTTTTTGCATGGCAGAGGCAAGAAAGGAGTCTATGAAGAGTTGGGAAAAATGAAACATGAGGCAGACAATAATTGCATTTCCGGTGTCAAATGTGAGGCTGGCGAGTACTGCGAGTGCTAAGGCCATCGTTTTTTGTGAAGTAACAAAGAGCAGGGCCTTATTGTCAGCACTGGAGAGCTGCAGGGCCTTTCCGGCTAGAGCGTTGATGGCAAGGAGCAGGCAATGTACGCTGACAACTCCTGTAAGAATAAGGAGATAATCTTGAAGGGTGAGTCCGTTGAAGGCGGATTTCGAGGTGGCTATTGAAGCGTAGACTATCAGAATGACACAGCTTGAATTCACATAACTCCATACTCCTGAGACTTGTATTTTTCTCCTCAAATTTCTGAACAGTTTTCCAATTACAAAGGGGAGCAGGACAAAAAAGAGCATTTTTAAGAGTAAAGCATTCTGGTCAATATCAATGGGGCCTGCGGCATTAAGGCAGAGATCAAGCACAAAAGGCATGCTGAATATGCCAAGAAGGTTGAGTGAGATTGTGAGAAAGAGGGCAAGCACTCCATTGCCCCGGCTCACTTCTGTGATAACCACGCCGGAAGAAATGGTCGGCGGTACGGTACTGATGATGATCAAACCCATTGCCAGGTGCAGGGGCAGCTGCAGAATTATGCTTACTGCGAGGCCAAGAAGCGGGGCAAGCAATAGTGAGATGCATGCAGCTGTAAAAAAGATTGTGAAGAGTTTTTTGTTGAATGTCAGTCCTTTTGATCCTGTCTGGTAACCGCTTATCAGAAAAATAATAAAGACTATAATTCTGAGACCATTGTTGTTGGAAAGGAGTACACCGCCGGCAGGCAGGTAGAATCCGGTAAGAGTAGCCAGAATCAAGCCAAAAGGGAGGAAGAATTGTTTCATGACAGGGAAGGGAAAAGGGGAGAGTATCAGCCGAAAGGAGTGTTCCTTCGGCTGACACAAGAAGGACTGGAGTAACTTAGGAACGGAGCGTTAATAACTTGAGAGTATAGGAATTTTCATTTTTTACGAAGCTTAAAAAAATGAATATCGAATATCGAACAAGGAATATCGAATATCGATCGGAATAAAAGACGACGGATCAAGGGCTCTTCCCCTTCT
>JAYEOK010000172.1:0-2745 GCA_034722915.1 Thermodesulfobacteriota bacterium
CCGAGGAAGACGGAATTCGCAGCGGTGAACTTGAAGCTGAGGTGGATGAGCTGAATGGCTATGAGGCTGAGTCGGAAGCAGCGGTGTTGCTCAGTGGGCTTGGTATCACAGAAGATCTTATCCACAAAAAGATGAAGGAGCTGGAAGGAGGGGAAAAGGTGCGGGTTTTACTTGCCCAGGCCCTGTTCGGTACTCCCGACATTCTTCTGCTCGATGAGCCGACGAATAATCTTGATATTGATTCCATCACCTGGCTGGAAAACTTTCTGGACAGGTTTCAAAATACTGTCATTATTGTCTCCCATGATCGTCACTTTCTCAATCAGGTGTGCACCCATGTGGCAGACATTGATTATGGGAAAATCTCTATTTATGTGGGTAACTATGATTTCTGGTATCAGGCCAGCCAACTGGTGCAGCAGCAGAAACAGAATGAAAACAAGAAGGCAACGGCCAAGGCCAAAGAACTGAAAGAGTTCATCCAGCGTTTTTCTTCCAATGCCTCCAAGGCCAGGCAGGCAACTTCCAGAAAGAAACTGCTGGATAAGTTGACTCTCGAAGAGATGCCGACCTCTTCAAGAAAATATCCCTTTATTTTTTTTAAAGCGGGCAGACCCTGTGGGGATATCATCCTGGAGATTAAAGGCCTCAGCAAGGAGATTGATGGTGTTGTTCTCTTTAAGAATTTTGATCTCACAGTGAACAAGGGCGATAAAATTGCCTTTGTCGGCAGCAACAGTCTGGCCAAGACCACGCTTTTTCAGATCCTGACTGGTGAACTTGAAGCGGACAGCGGCAGCTTTCGCTGGGGAGTCACCATGAGTCACTCGTATTTTGCCAAAGAAAACAGCTCGTTTTTTGAAAAGGATATCACCTTGGTGGAGTGGCTCGGCCAGTACACTCCGGTAACAGAGGGCGAGACTTTTGCCAGAGGGTTTTTAGGGAAAATGCTCTTTTCCGGCGAAGAGGCCCTGAAAAAGACCAGTGTTCTTTCCGGCGGGGAAAAGGTGCGCTGCATGTTGTCCAGGATGATGCTTTCAGATGGCAACGCCCTTATTATGGACGAGCCCACAAATCATCTTGATCTGGAATCCATTACTGCCTTAAATAATGGACTGATTGCTTTTTCTGAAATTCTTCTTTTTTCATCCCACGATCATCAGTTTGTCTCCACCATTGCCAACAGGATTGTTGAGTTATTACCGGGCGGTGCCATTGACAGGATGATGCCCTTTGATGCTTTTTTGGAGGATGAGGGCGTGGCCCGGTTACGGGATGAGCTTTCCTGATGACGCTCTGCGCCATCACAACTCACCAACCTGATCAAAGAGATCACCATCCGCTTCAATTTTTGCCCTGTTACCAATGATCATACGATGACTTCTATTCTGCATGCCTGCAAAAGCATCAGCATAGACACGCATGTCTTTCACAGAGGTTGCAATAATTTCCCTGAGGCGTTGCTGTTTATCTTCACTGGTGATTCCATTGAGATACTCATTGCGGGCAGTAGCTCCTTTGCCGGCTGATGCCTGAAGTGGGGTGAAGTTGCCGTAAGTACCGATAATCAACTGCTGCAAAACTTCCTTTGGCAGGGCAAGGTCTTTGATCACCTGGGACATGGCCTGATAACTGTCATAGGTCTTGCGGACCTGCGGATCACGGTAACTGATAACTGCAAAATTTCCAGTGATATGGCTGAACTGGATAAAGCAGCCGTAGGCACCACCCATCTGTCGTACACTATTCCACAGATAATCGCGGGAAAGGTAGGTCTTGAGTACCTCAAAATGCCCATTGTAGCCTTGACCTTCAGGGAGCAGATTTCCACTCTGCACAGCATATACCACCTCAGCAGAAGTGATCAATGCCTCATGTTTTGGCAGATCCGGAGGAACCAACTCCTCTTTTGGGCGCACGGTATCAGGGAGGGCAGTGATCAAACCTTTGCTGAGATTTTTAAAAGAGGCCACTTCACGCTCATCAGCAGTGATAGACAGGATCATGTTGTTGCGGTTGAAAATAATATCCGCCATTTCCTGCAGACCGCCAAGAAAGGTTTCTTCATGATCCGGATAGTTGTGGGCAAGTTCTTTGGTGCTGCGATAGCAGGTAACGCCTGAAACCATTTCATTGCATGCGCCGGCTTTACTGAGCTGGGCAAAGGCGAGCGATGTTGCAAGATTGTAGCCTTCACTCTGGGCTGCGTGTTCAGTCCAGGCAAATTCACGGACTACGATCTCCTGGATATGCACCCGGTCTGTTAAAGAAACATCAGAAAAGACATCGCTTAGAAGCTGCAGGGCCCGTTCCTGATATTCGGGTAAACATTTCATCTGGAACCAGAGTATGGGCCGGAAGTCACCGTGTGCTCCTTTTTTAACATGACACTGGAAAGCATGGGAGAATCCACCTGTGCAGATGCCTGTTTCCCTGGCAAAATGCATGTAATCCATTTTGCCGGTACCGATTTCTGTGACAATGGTTCCAAAAAGGTCAAGCCAGGGAAGATAACGGGATGGAAGCGATGAGATATCAAAGCCGATATCAATATAAGAAATATGGTCAGTGCCAAGTTCGCTGATCAGAAGCTCATGGCCTTCTATTTCCGTGGCCTCCAGCTGGTGAAACTCGATGTTCTGATCCAGATCATCAAGTGTCAACTGGGGCAGCCGTGAGAGGGTTTCCACACTGTTAGCCTGCTGCTGATCAGCCATTAGTTCCAGAGTTCTGGCAATGAGTTTT
>JAYEOK010000173.1:0-24810 GCA_034722915.1 Thermodesulfobacteriota bacterium
TGTTCAAAACCAAGACCTGTGAGCCAGGTGCTGAGATGGATCGGAACACATAAGGATTCAGATGGCATTTTCCATCCTCAGCACATACCCTAACCAGACATCATCTGAACGTATTTTTGAAGTTTGCTTTGAGAAGTCTAATGTCTGAAGATGTTGGTTTGCAAAAACCTGCTCAAGGTCTTTTTGACTCCATAAAGTAAAGACACGCCCATCATCAGATTGAGAAAAACCATCGCCCTCTTTCATGGTTATAAAAAGTAAGCCCCCGGGAACAAGAGCTCGGCATGTTGATTTAAGGATTATTGGCAATTTTTCTTTTGACAAATGGACGAGGGAGCCAACAAAAATAAGAGCTGTAAAACGTAACTTCGAAAAATCATATGAGGTGAAATCTCCTTCAATAACAGTACAAAGGGAGTGTTTTCTGGCGAGTTTCGCAAGACCTGGAGATTGCTCAAACCCTACAGCTTTATAACCTTGTTGCACGCCCCAGAGCAAATCCCGCCCTGAGCCACAACCAATGTCAAGGATAGAGTCTCCAATATTCAAGTGATTAGCCAAGGGGGATAAGAAATTATTAGAATCAATTCTGAAAGTGCTGTCAAAATAGTTATGATGATTTTTTTCGTAGAAATTGTCCATAATCCTGAATAACAGTTTTGATTATTTAATTTTTCACAACATCCAAGACAGTTTCTGCGTCAAAGATAAATGTATCTTCTGGGGGATTCACCGGATGTTTACACCAAGAGGCCAACACAATTTTCCGTTTGCCTATTTGGGGGAAATTTTCAGCATGGGCAGATAATTTTTCCATGACTTGTGTTACATTGGTCTTTTTTTCCCATTTGGCTTCCCCAAAAAGAATGCTGCTCCCATCCATAGATTCGGCGACCACATCAATTTCCATTTGTTTACCTGTTTGTCCCTTTCCCCACCAACGTGATGCAGGTTTCCATCGCTGGCCTGCAATTTCCATCCGTGAAACTGATAGACGCGCCAGCTCTTCCCATACTTCTGCTGTTTGCATTGTAAGTTTTTGTTTTGAAGCGGCATATACTTCGTCAATTAAATCCTGTTCCAACAGGGACTGATTGGGCAATACGATACGGTACCAAAATTGCAAAAAAGGATCTTCAATCCTGTAAATTGTCTTCTTCCCGGAACGGATACTTTCGCCAAAAGGCACGTCTTTTCTGATGTAACCCAGCTGAATCAGGTTCGCAAGTGGTCGTGTCAGGCTGCTTGCTGGTTTGCCCAGTCTGCCGGCAATCTCTGACATTCTATTTGCACCGCCAGCAATTAGACCAAGGAGAGAATGGGGTTGACTGGCTCCACGCATATCATCAAGTAACAGACGCATTGGCTCTTCGTGAAGAACTCCGTCTCTGTCCAGTACCAGTTCCTTGCAGGCAGTATCTACACTTGAGAATTGTTTTGCAAGCTCCCAATAGCGAGGAACACCACCCCAAATGGAATATGCTTCGACTGTTTTGATCGCATCAAATCCAAGGGCATCAAAGAGCCATCCGGGTTCAAGGGGCCGAAGTTTTATGATCTCCATGGCCCTGCCATATAAAGGGGCTGTGCTATCGAGTACAAGTCCTTGCATCATTCGTTGCGAAGAACCGCAGATGATCAGATGAATGGTGTTTTTCCTGCTGTCTATTTGCTTTTGCAGAATACTTGGAAGTTCTGGTGATTTTTGTACCAGGTAAGGAAATTCATCCAGAATGAGTGTGGTTCCTCGTTGTGCCTGGTTTTGAACGGAATTGAACAAAACTTCCCATGATGGATAGGAGACCTGATCAAATCCAGGGATGTGTCTGCTAATCTCACCCGCCAGGCATTTTATTTGTAGCGGTGCTTCTTGTTGATCTGCCAGGTAATAGATGTCTTTTTCACTGGTTATATGTTGGAGCAAAGTAGATTTTCCGCAACGACGTCGGCCATACACCACAATAAATGTTGGCTCAGCAGAGTTGAGCGCTCTGGTAAGTTTTGAGATTTCTCTAGTTCGGTTTAAAAATTGTAGTCGCATGGACCCCCCTTCTTGAATGACAACACACCCTCCAGTAAGTATGTATCACAAACATAATGTTTGTCAAACATATTGTCGCTGTTGCGAAAGTAGTTTTTTTATATACTCATCTCCAGGTATGGCCGTATAATTCTTTCTACCCTGCATACCTTGGCATATCTCAAAATTTCATCAATTTTAAATACTTTTCTGGTTTTGTAGAGTTTGATTGCCTCAAGAACAACATCCATACCAATTTTATTTCGGAATTTAAAGCAATCAGCCAGCGCTTTCTCAGGATTAAAAATTTTGACAGAAACATTATCAATCTGATGTATGGTAACACCGGCCTGTTGTGCCTCCTTTGAAAATCTATGCACCGAAATTGGTGGATAATCAATCCTTGGAGTATTAGATCCTTTTGGGATCGCAATGAATACAGAGTGAGGGATCTGAGTCGTCATTTCATGGAAGAAAAGAGCAGAAGTAAGGCAAATTACGGCCTGGGGAATACGGGTGGCAACAATGATCAGATCTGGATCTGAAACTGATTTTTGATCACTAAGTCGAAATACACCACGAGAGAGTTGTTCTACCAGTCCCTCATCTCGCAGTTGATAGAGCGTCCGGGGATGGATACCGGATTGGATGGCTTTGGCCGTACGGATTATTCCCCCGTGTTGCTGGATGATATGCCTCGCTTTGTCCGAGGCGCTGATTTTTCTTTTGGCGCATTTCATGGATAGTATTGTGTATATTTGTTAACTTCTATGTACATTATTGTCCATGATGGGTTTTGATACAAGCTTTTTTAGGACAGAAATACCACAATCAAGAAGGAATCAAAGCACCTCTCCTTCAATTTCTCTAATTTCTAACACCGGTAAACGGTAAGTGAGGCCGGCACTCTTTTCAGTACCCCCTCAAGGGGGTACTGAAAAGAGTGACAGGAATTAACGAGTAAGGCACTGATTCTTTTCCCTCGGAAATGATGACAGTGATTTTCTTGTTGGCCCCCACTTCAATTACCGGTGTGGCCTGTTTCTCTAAGGGCTCATTCAAAAATAAGTTCGTAATTATGAGGTGTAAGATGAATGTTTAGGGAAACGATCTGTGATTATTTAACCGCAGGTGCCCCGCAGGAAATGCCCTTGGGGTGCGTAGCCGAGCTACGTTGAGGATTAAATAATCGCATAGCGTTTTTCTAAATGTTTATATTGCGCCTCAGAGTACGAAGTTATTTTTGAATGAGCCCTAAGCTCAGATAGAAATCATGCAGACTTCGTGCTCCTTCGGATAATCCGCCCCAAGTGAATATTTTGCAATTTGAGCGGAGTCCACGGAAGTAGTGGTGCCAAGTGGAGATACAGACTGTGTGGTGGATGTGGATTTTAACATATCACCCATGCCTCCAAAAAATCCGGCAACGATTGTTCGAGCTGTTGCTGCACCCATTCTGGAAACTACTCGTCCCGACAAACCGACTTTGCTATCTGAGTCAGTAACAAATCCTTTTATCTGAGTATCGATGATGGCCTTTTCTTCATTACTTAGACTTGGGGGAGCCAGGCCAAAAATTCCGGTTGGCTACGATCGCAACAGCGATGTAATTCTTTCAGGAGAAGGTGAGCTGGGTGATGACTTTGAGCATTGGATCATCAAAGTTTCTGGTGAGGGGTGTCAACCAACGATTCTTCATTGTCTGCAGTTGGCAAAAGAGGCTGGTATTTTTTCCAGGGAAGCTAAAGATATTTATTATAATGTGGAAAATGCTGTTTCTTATTGGTTGGATTTTGCCGTCCAGGTTGGAGTAAGGGAAGAGGTGAGTGATGAGATTGAGTCGTTTCTGGCAAAGAATATTTTGTAACAAAACAGGCAACTGTGGAAATCTGCTCTCAGTAGGGCAACCTATGTGTTGCACATATTCAAAATAGAAACTAATGTGTTTCTAAATGGTCGACGATTTATCAAGAGCAGTTAAGGGCAAGGCTTGAAATGAGTAAAATACATGGTCAACTGAAAAAGCGTCGGAAAGAACTCCGTCTAAAACAAGAAGATATGCAGCTGCGTGTTGGTATGCTACGACAGCAGTACCAACGGCTGGAATCCAAAGGGAACCCACGTCTTGATACCCTTGAACTTGTTGCCAAAGGCCTTAAGATGGAACTTATGCTGATCCCTCAGGAGAAACTGCGCGCAGTTCGATACCTGTTAGATAACAATGTGCCATCAGGTGCCGAAGAATATGAAACTGAGAAAAAGGCACTCTCCGATGAACCATGGGCAGGGCTCTTGGAGGAGTAATATGGATGTCACGGTTCTGAAACTTAACCTGCACGGAACGACTATGGGGTATCTGGCAGGATTTAGAGATGGCCGCAATATCCTGACATTTGCACCTGATTTTGCAAATAATCCGTTACGACCTACTTTCAGCTTAATTACCCATCCGGATTTTCCAAACGCAGAAAAACTGCTTACTGCTCCATGGATCAAGAGGCAGCGACTTCACCCCGTATTATCCAACCTGCTTCCTGAAGGTGCTTTACGAGAGTTGTTGGCACAAGGTTTGAAAGTTCACATCGATGATGAGTTTCAACTTTTCACATATCTTGGCCAGGATTTGCCAGGTGCACTGGTCGCCACCCCAATGGAACCAGAACAGATACCAGATTATGTGTTGCAGTCCAGTGGTCAGGTCAAAATTGTAACAATCAGCGCAGAGCCAAGAACAAACCATTTTTCACTGGCTGGTGTACAGATGAAGTTTTCTATGCTGGAAAAAGATGGGCGTTATCACATTGCAGAAGCAGGCATTCTGGGTGACTGGATTATTAAAACTCCATCGACAAAACACAAGTTTGTTCCTTTGAATGAATATACAGCTATGCGGCTTGCGGAAATGGCAGGCGTCAATATACCTGATATCAGGCTGGTTGAAATTGATACTTTAGAGAATCTGCCTGCCATCAATTTACCCAATGAAAAATTGGCTTTTGCTATACGGCGCTTTGATCGTGCAGAAGAAAAACGTATCCACATGGAAGACTTTGCTCAACTTTTGGTAAAGTATCCATATCAAAAATACGACAGTGCGAATTGTGAACAGATTGGAAAAATTCTTTATCAATATACAGGCGATAGCCTTAGTAACGTGCAGCAGTTCGCGCGCCGTTTGCTGATAAATATTTTGCTGGCAAATGGGGATGCACATCTTAAAAACTGGAGTCTGATTTATCCTGACACCATCACACCTGAATTATCTCCTGCTTATGATATTGTCACCACACGTGTGTACATGGGCGATGAAAAAAAATATGCTTTAAATATGGGTAAAAACAAGGACTGGTATAAAGTGCTTTTTACACACTTTAAGGCCTGGGCAGAAAAAGCCGATATTCCCTGGAAAGCGATCAAACCACAACTTATTGATACTTTAGATAGGGCGCGAACTCTCTGGCCCAAAGCACTTACTGAACTGCCCATGGATGATGCACAACAAAATCAGCTAAAAGAGCATTGGCAAAGACTGCAAGCTGATTTTAGGATCGATCCCTTCTGAACCTGCTTTTTTCTATTATCTCGACAAAAATAGCCAGAGTGAATAAAGCGGATAATTTCGAATGGTGCTACCTTCCTTAAAATTCATAAGCGTAGAGCGAGAAAGAACGGGTGGCGTGTATTTATCTCCATACACCCGGAGGATTTTTTTTACAATTCCCAAGGGTTAATAACTTCAACCTCTAAATCCTGAAAGTGTTTGGTATTTCTGGTGGCAATAGCGGCTTTTCTCGCAAGGGCAATACCAGCAATAAAAGTGTCACGCATATCTACAACGTTACCAGCTTTTTTTCGATTTGCTGCTAAAGTTGCAGCCATGTTTGCCGCATCTTGGTCAAAAAGAAGAACTCGACTATCCAAGTCTATTTCTACAACTTGCTCAAATTGAGTGGTTAAGGTGTTACGCCGTTTACTATCAGGAAGTAAGGCAAGGCCAAAGCGAGTTTCAAACAAGGTGATACTGGTAATCCAGATAGATTCTACTGCAACGCTGTTGAGCCAATTTATAACTGGAGCATCCGATTTAGTTTGCATCAGGGCAGAGAGTATATTGGTATCCAAAATAATCATTTAAAGTCGACAGGTGAAATTATTTGTCCGTGTAGTTCGGGCAAGGGAGTATCAAGCCCGATTGTTGAAAAACGTGTTGCGATGGCAGTACCCAGGGAACCGGTGGTAGTCTTCTGCTGTTTTAAAACATTAGCAAGAATGGAACGTACCTCTGCTTCCATACTTGTACCATGTTTGATAGCACGTTTTCTGAGTCTGTCTTTGATGTCTTTATCGATGTTGCGTATTAAAATTTGAGCCATATTGTTTCCTTATCTTGAGGAATTTCATGATATCATGATATCATCAATTGCTCTTCTTTTCAATAATGAAAAATAAGCGTTCGAGGATCGGTCCAATGTATTTCTGGACAGTTCCTTTGGAACAAGCTTTTTGGGGCCTCATTTCAGCTGGGACAACAATGCAATAATTAGCGCGGTATTGCAGAAAGCACGTTTTTGGGAGATTCACAGCCAGACAGAAATAAATGCGGCCAACGTAAGGTGATTAATCCATTTAAGCCAAAAACATTGCAGGTCGGAGGCAACCGTCTCATGCTGGTAGGAGTGGAACCGGGTGTAATAAAAACCATGAAAAAAGCAGGCACTCTTGATGAAATCGGCAGCGACAATGTTTTTCCTGTTCAGCCTGCTTGAGGAAGCAGATCATCAATCAGCAAACAGATTGAGAACCAGCTTTACGTATGACATTATCTTTTTGAGCCACCAAAAAATATTTTGAATAATGTCGAGAATTTTGTCGGTAGTCGAGCCACCTTGCTTTCGCCATTCCCATGGAGGGACAGGATTGCTGGCTGCCCATAAACCATTTTTGCTGAGCCGGGCTTCCTTCTCAATGTGTTTCCATTTTTTACAGATTGATTTTCGGCAGTAGTTGGAATATACCCACGCATATCCACCCTGCAACAGCAGTTGATTGACATTATCCCGACCCAAACTGACCATGGCCACCGTTCGTCCATACCTGTCTTTGGAGACCTCATCGATGATGACCTGATTTCCACGAATCAATCGCGCCAGATAACCTGTTGCCTTGAGGCCAAATGGCTGGTCTTTTTCCGGTGCATCAATACCGTATAATCGGATTCTCTCGATTGACCTTTTTCTCTGTACTTCAATTGTGTCGCCATCAATTACTTTGACAACCTTCCCCTGCCAGGCAAGGAGAGAGGCCGGGAGAAGTAAAAGAAAAGCAATATGAACAATCAGCAGAGTGAGAATTCGAGAGCTGTGTTTTCCCTTATTCATTGGATGTGAAAAGGAGTATTTCTATTCCTTCTTTCTCAAGGAACCTTGTCGTTTTACTGCAGACTGGTGCGGTGGTTTTCAGAGCAACTTTTGCCGATGGCTGCACCTGCATTATTTTCCTGGCTTTTTCCTGGATCTTCCTGCCATCGGCCATAATGATACGGCTTTTGCGGTTGACAACAATGGCTATGGTCTTGTCGTCTATCTGTTCAAGGACAGTTCTTGACGGTAAACCGTATTGCTGGGGAGGGATTTTCATGATTTACTGCCTTCCTTTTCAAGAAAAGCTACTCATACTTTTGCGGGTAAAGTGTTTCTTACATTCAGTTGATTTTTTGCATCCTTTATTCAATGGCCAGGTACTAAATTACACCAAATTCATTGTAATTTCAAAAGAAAGGACTCATTGACCTATTAGGGAATGCTGTGCTAAGATTTGGATCTACCCATGGACTCCTGTGAAAATCGACAATCAGTTTGATCTCGGTGCTCCCGTCGCTACCTGTTACCGGTTTGACGAAAAGGGAAAATCATTCGACCATACAAAAAATATTTGTACGATCAGAATAAATTAATTTCACCATAGATAAAAAACACATGAAAACACAACGAACCAGTGGGATTTTATTGCATCCGACCTCACTTCCATCTGAGTGGGGAGTCGGTGATTTTGGACCAGCCGCTTATGAGTTTATTGATTTTCTTCATACTTCCGGACAGTGCATATGGCAAATGCTGCCCCTGGGACCCACCGGATATGGTGATTCTCCCTATCAAACACTCTCAGCATTTGCTGGCAATCCCATGCTTATCAGCCCGGATGTCATGGTGGAAGAGGGTCTGTTACACGATGTTGATATTGTAAAACCAGCATTTCCTGATGAGTATGTAGACTTTGCTGATGTTATTCCTTTTAAATATGAACTCCTCAAAAAAGCCTATAATAATTTTCTAGCCGACAAACCAGCAGCCATTGTAAAGCGATACAGGCAGTTTTGTACGAAACACGCACATTGGCTGGATGATTTTTGCCTGTTTGCTGCGCTCAAAGGATATCATCAGGGAAAGCCCTGGACAAGATGGCCCCGGGAACTGGTGCAACGTAATCCCAAGGCACTCTCCATTTGGTCCCAAAAGCTCGAAAATGAAATAGGCCGGAATCGTTTCAATCAATTCCTCTTCTTTGATCAATGGACAAAATTGCACAGCTATGCGAACTCTCATGGCATCCGGATTATAGGTGATCTCCCTATTTTTGTTGCCCATGATTCCAGTGATGTCTGGAGTCATCAGGAATGGTTTTATCTGGATAAACTGGGCACCCCCACCGTTGTAGCCGGTGTGCCGCCTGATTATTTCAGTGAAACAGGACAACGCTGGGGAAATCCGCTCTTTAACTGGAACCAACTGAAACAAGAAGGTTTTTCCTTCTGGATCAAACGTTTTGAAATGCTCTCATTCATGTTTGATTATATCCGTATCGATCATTTCAGGGGTTTTGCCAGCTACTGGGAGATCCCTGCAGATGAAAAAACAGCCATTAATGGCACCTGGAAAAAAGGTCCGGGAGCTGAACTTTTCCTGGCCATAGAACGTGAAATTGGCAATGATGTGCCGATTATTGCTGAAGATCTCGGGGTTATCACCCCAGATGTAACAGAGATGCTGGATGAGCTGGGATTTCCCGGAATGGCTATCCTTCAATTTGGTTTTGAGGCGGTGGAAGAAGGTTTGAACAGTTCTGCCTTTCTTCCTCACAATCATTTGCGCAATCAAGTCGTTTACACCGGTACCCATGACAATGATACTGTCCGTGGATGGTGGGATAAACAGCCTGAAGAGGTAAGGGATTTCACAAGACGTTATCTCAATACCGATGGTACAGTTATCCATAGAGATATGATTCGAACTGCCCTTGCATCAGTCGCCGCCCTTGCAATTTTTCCCCTGCAGGATCTGTTTGGTCTTGGCAACGAAGGACGTATGAACCTGCCAGGCAGATCTGATGGAAACTGGCAGTGGCGTTTTGCAAAGCAGGATCTCTCCTCAGATCTTGCGGACGATCTGTTGCAAATGACCCGGCTCTATGAGAGAATGGTTACAGAAAAGACTACTGACTGATACAGGGGATATGAGCAGATTATCAGCAATGTCACAGAGCAGGTTTTTTTCTGCGGTGCTTGTCTGTTTATTCTTTCCGTCTGTGGGATGGACCACCGGGAATGGAATCGTGGCCGGACTGCGCGAACGGGTTGCTGTTTTGGATCAGGCCAGAGTCAAGGCTGTTGCCGAGCTGAAAGTAAAGGAGCAACGGGTGGGTGGTGTCACCAGCCGGGATCAGCAGCATTATAAGACTGTTTTAACATTTCTTGAGCAACAGATTGCAGATTCCTGCACGCAGCTCCTTGAAAAAGGTGGTGTAGCAGCTGTGATTGAGTTGCCCTGTCCCAAGAGTGCAGTTGCTTTGGAAAAGGATGAGGAACAAAAACCTGTAGAGGAGGGTGGAGACCAGACAAGCGAAAAACAGCAGGAAGAAGTGATTCCTGAGATAAAAAAACAATCGCCTCCTGCAAGTAGCCAGGAAAATTCTCCTCCTCCTGCGCCTGAAACAGTTAAAAAGGAAAAGGTTGGGGAGAAGGAAGTCCGGGAGCAATCTCCTGAAACTGGTATTGTTGCATCTATTCGTCGCTGGTTGGAATCCCTGTTCAAGCCTAAACCGCCCCCTGCAAAAAGCAGTAGTGAAACCGAGTCTTCTTCGAAACAGAAAGAAAGTAGTGCTGCTGAAAAGGAAACCACAGAGCAATCCAGTGAGTCCACTACACAGCAAGTTGAACAGGGTGCTGTCTCAAACGATAAAGATTCAGTCACAAGGACAGGGACAGGCAGCAGGGAACAGCCGGAGAAATCAACAGGTAAGGGAAAGCCGTCCTCAGAAGAGCAGGGGGGAGAGCAGAAGCAGGCACAACAGGAGTTGAAACCTGGCGATAAACAGACTGCGGCAGATGGTGAAAAAGCCGGAGATGAGCAGGCGCTTGAAAATGGTACAGAACAAACAGCCGGGCAGAAAAAAAGCAGCTCTGGAAACAGCATAGAGAGAGCCGCTAAGGATCAAAGCAGACAGGAAGGTGAACAGGGCCAAAGGGGTAAAAGTATAACTGCTGAAAGCAGAGTTGCAGAGAAGGCGATCAATCAGGCAGCGGATGGCAGCGGTAAACATGAATCCAGGCAGAGAAGGTCTTCATCAGAAACAGGGGCCACAAAGACTGCCGATACTGGCAAAGGTGCTGCCAAACAGGGCACAGATCAGAAAGATGTTACAGGTCAGCAAATGGACTCCGGCTCCTCCCCTGGTGTCGATGCGGAACTTAGCAGGTTAGAGGCATCTTTAAATGAGGCACTGGGAGTGTTTGATGGTCAGCTGCTTAGTGAACAGGAACGTCTTGCTGCCAGAATACCAAGACAGCGCGAAGGGGGACAGGCAGGTAGCGGTGGCTACGGAGCACAGGGCCTCCCTGATCCTGCCGGCGGCTATGGAAGCCCGGAAGGAGAAAAAGGTGATGGAAGGGCAGGTTCCGGAGGATATGAACAACCCGGAAGCGTTGCAGCAGGCGGCGGTAAGCCTGCACCGATTGTTGGTTCATCGACCATTGATAGTGATGATGATATTGTTGCCCGTCAACTCAGGGAAGCAGCAGAGAAAGAAAAAGATCCTGCGCTTCAGGAAAAACTCTGGCAGGAATATCGAAAGTACAAGCAGGGCAGTGGATGACACTTAGGAACGTACAATAAATAACTTGAACAAATTAATGTACCCAAGGGCATTTCCTCCGGGGCATATTTTTTTCCGTCTTCTGTGTTGCTCGTTGCTCACGTAACCCGTTATGCTCCCGCCTCGCGCCTTGAATACGAAAAAAACTCCTATTAATTTTTGTTCAAGTTATTTATCTCCCGTTCCTTAGCGTCTTGAATTTTTATTGTTTCTCAGTAAATGGTAAGCCATGAACCCCATACAATGGAGCTATGACCCCTTGAAACTGTTAATCAGAGTCGTCCCTGTTTTTCTGTTTCTCCTGTTTCCTGGCGGCTGCGCCAGGGTGCCAGGAACCCAGGTACCGGATCATGTTGCCCCCATGATGGTGGAGCATGAACTTGCAGAAAGTGATCTACTCAATGTTTCCATTAAGGTCTTTGACCCGGGCACATTGCCACCAGATCCTGACGGGACGAGCGGATTGTCACCGGAGATTCGGGCAGCTGAGGCTCGTTTTGTTCCGATCCATTTGAAATACACCCTTCAGCGTACAGGCTTCTGGGGTGCGGTTCGGGTGGTGCCGGATGATGATGTCGGAACCGATCTGCTGGTGCGTGGCATGATCGTTTTTTCTGATGGTGAAAGTCTGGTCCTCAGCGTGAATGCGGTTGACAGCACAAACCGGATCTGGCTGGACAAGACCTATGCGGAAACAGCCCAGATAAGGGAACATGATAAGGGCGACCCTGGAAGATCTGATACCTTCCAGGATCTGTTCAATACTATTGCCAACGATCTTATCCTGATTCGCAACAGGTTGAGCCCACAAGGGGTGGCCGAGATTCGTGATGTTGCTGAACTGCGTTATGCTGCGTTCATGGCCCCGGATGCCTTTACCGGTTATCTGCAGCAGAGACCGGGAGGCCAGTTTATGCTCACCCGCATGCCACCACCGGGCGACTCGATGATGACACGGGTCCATAATGTGCAGAGTCGTGATGATATGCTCGTGGATACTATTAACGGCTACTATGATGCCTATTATCAGGATCTCTGGCAACCCTACACCGACTGGCGGAAATTTCGCAGTGAAGAACTTTTTACCATGCGTGAACTTGAACAGCAGGCCCTGACCAGGCAGCTGTTGGGTATTGCATCCATTGTCGGGGCCATTGCCCTTGGCGCTACAACGGATTATGATACGGTTGTACAGACCTCAACGCTGCGCGATGTGATGGTTATGGGAGGGGCGGCTGCTATCTATTCCGGTGTTCAGAAAAAGGAGGAGAGCAGGATTAACAAGCAAGTCATTGAAGAGCTGGGGACTTCATTTAGTTCCGAAGCGGAACCGCTGGTGGTTGAGGTTGATGGCGAAACCCTTCGTCTGTCAGGCACAGCGGAACAGCAGTATAGCCGCTGGCGTGAACTATTACGTGAGATATATGCCAGGGAAAATGGCCTGTTGTCTGAGGCGGAAATACCATCCGCCAGCAATAGTCAAACTCGAAGTCAATAGTGAACCCTTAATTGAAATCCGGAACGTGATGATTTGAGTCGTTTTTTTGATATATATATCGACGGTGAACTGCATTCTTACCAGGAAGACGATCTGCCCCTGATTATTGGTACGGATCAGCACGCGCATGTTCGTCTTCCTGCAGGCAGGGCCGTGGTAGCCTCCATTGGCCTGCATAATGGCGGTTACCTTTTTTTGCAGGCAGAAACCGGATCCGACACTGTTTTTCATAATGATCAACTGCTTAAGGATTCCGTCTGGATTAAGTCTGGAGATGTAACCCGTATTGCTGATTGGATATTGCAGTATCGGATTTCCGGTGACCGGGTGGAAATTATTCTGGCCGAGCAAACCGGCCCGGCAGTTCCAAGTGGTGACCAAACTACCGTACAGTCTCCATTGCACCAAAATGTACATATCCCGGATACTGCTCTGCCCAGGGTGGAAGAAGGGCAACGAAAAAAAACGGTTCATGTGAAACGCAATGTTGCTGCCGGGATTGCCTTTCTGCTTCTGCTGCTCGCGGCTGTATTTGTCCTGACCGCCCGCAGTATTGAGCTAACCGTGGAGCCGGAACCGGACTCCATGAAGCTCCACGGAACAGTGCCGGTATTCCAGCTGGGTCATCAGTTTCTCGGTATTGCCGGCACCTATATCCTGGAGGCATCCAAGGCAGGATATCAGGATCTGCGTACAGAGGTCATTGTCAACAAGAGTGGTTCCTCCAGATACGATTTCAGCATGGAGAAATTACCGGGCCTGCTTGAGGTGAGCAGTACACCGGCTGGTGCGGAAGTCTTTCTGGATGGAAAGAGCCTTGGCAGAACTCCGGTTACGGATCTGGAAGTCAGCAGCGGTAAACATGAACTGCGCTGTATTCTTGATCGTTACCGGGAGTGGCAGCAGGAGATTATCATTCAGGGCCAGGGTATGCGACAGTCACTGGCATGTGAATTACAACCTGCCTGGGGCAGGGTCTTTGTGGTAACTGATCCTGCCGGGGCCACCGTACGTGAAGGAGATCGCGAAATCGGGCTTACGCCATTGACAGTTGAGCTGGCTCAGGGGGGGCATACACTTCTTTTGCAGGCAGATGGATATATACCGTTCAGCCTGAAAGTAGGTGTGGAAACAGGTGCAACCCTGACTCCGCCGGTGGTCACCCTGGAGCTTATCCCCGTGCAACTGGCATTACGATCAACACCTGCCGGGGCAAAGGTGAGCCTGAATGGGAAATCCCAGGGCAACACCCCGCTCAAACTGAGTCTTGCTGTTGGGCGCAGTCATCTGGTTCATTTTTCTCTGGTCGGTTACAAGTCAGTTGAAAAAACAGTTACAGCCAGGGAAGGCGAAAATCAGGAACTGGCTGTGACCCTGGAGGCAGAGTTGGGTGAGTTGGTCATTACTGTCAGCCCGCAGGGGGCACAACTCTTTATTGATGGAAAAAAGCAGAAAAAAAATAGCGGTACATTCAAGCTTCCTGCGCGAACGTACAGTGTTGAAGCCAGGGCGGACGGTTATTTGTCTGAAAAAAAGACGGTGACACTTGCTGAAGATAAGAAAGGGACACTGGATTTTAAGCTGCAGAAAAAGGCAGGGGCAGCTTCTGCTAAAAAGCCGCAGGTTGCATCCATTGGCCAGTCAAGCAAAGGATTGACGCTGATTCGTATTGATTCTGCTGTCTTTCAAATGGGTGCTTCCAGGCGTGAGCCGGGCAGGCGTGCCAATGAGAGTGAACATCAGGTTGAGATCACCCGTCCTTTTTTAATGGGAGTTCACGAAGTAAGCAATGGCGAGTATCGCAAATTCAGACCACGCCATCGTTCAGGAAGTATTGCCGGGGGGGTGACTCTTGATGGCGATTTGCAGCCCGTGATCAATGTTCGCTGGCAGGATGCTGTTCGCTACTGCAACTGGCTCAGCAGGCAGCGGGGATTACGGCCTTTTTACCGGGAACAGGGGGGGAGTCTGGTGCCCGTTGTTCCGTTCACCAACGGTTTTCGACTTCCCTTTGAAGCAGAATGGGCTTTAACGGCCCGCATGGCTGGACGCACCCGACCCGATCGCTATCCCTGGAGCGGCGGTTTTCCACCCCGGAAACATAATGGAAATTATGCAGATGAGTCGGCCAGGACAATTCTTCCGATGATTATAAAGGGCTATTATGACGGGTATCCGGTGACAGCACCGGTGGAGAGTTTTCCCCGCAACATCGCCGGTTTGTTTGATATTGGCGGTAATGTATCCGAGTGGTGCCATGACTATTACAGTCCCAATCCGGCCTCGGTTGCCGGCAGAGCTATTGATCCCACCGGGCCAAAGACCGGCAACTATCATGTGCTGCGCGGTTCCAGCTGGCGGGATGCTGCTATTACCGAACTACGGCTCAGTTATCGTGGCTATTCCAATAAAGCAAAAGACAGTCTGGGCTTTCGCGTTGCGAGGTATGCACAATGAAACGAATTTTGATCCTTATTCTTTTGTTTACCGCAGTGGTGGCTGTTGCCGCCAATAATCCTTCTGCAAAGAAGCAGTATCAGCCCACTGAAAGAATACCTGCCGATACTGCAGTTAGCTTTCCTGTGGATATTTAATTTTTGAGAGATTTTCGTGTAAAGAAAAACTCCCACTCTCTTGCTCCCCGAGGTATTATGTCCCGCAAACAGTATCCTGGTGAATTTGTCTACCAGGTTTTTTCTCTTCTCATCGCCTTTATTCTTGTGCATGGTGCCTATGCCACTGTGATTCGGCCCCAGGCCAATCTGTTTTTAGAACAGGAAGCTCAGCAGATGCTGGATGATTCTGAGTATGAACAGCAGCGTAATTTTTATGTGGTGCTGCGTGATTACGAGCAGGAGGCCTGTTTTGTACTCATGTTCTGGGCCCTGTCCATCCTGCTTTTTAAGGGGATCGTGGTCTATCGTCAACAGCGTTTGCTTGATCAGGATCTGCTTCAACTGCCGGACGGATTGCCGGTGGGAGTGGAGGACACGGGTGGACTGGTACAGCGAATAGATGAACTTTCGCAGAAAACCAGGACATACCTGTTACCAAGGGCTATGCGCATAGCTATTCAACGTTTTGCAGCTACCAGGAATGTTCAGGATTCAGCCACTTCGCTGCGCAATGTCTGCGAGTCTGAAGGTGAGCGAATGGAATCTGAGCTTTCCACTATCCGGTATATTGCCTGGGCTATTCCTTCTGTGGGATTCATTGGAACGGTTCGTGGGATCGGCGCTGCTCTGTCTCAGGCTAATAAGGCTGTTGAGGGTGACATCACCGGTGTAACCCAAAGCCTGGGGGTGGCCTTTAACTCCACCTTTATTGCTCTTGTCATTTCCATTGTACTCATGTTTTTCATCCACCAGCTGCAGCTCATGCAAGAGCGACTGGTGCTTGACAGCGAGTCATATGGCGATCACCATCTTATTTCCCGACTGCGGGTTCTGCCCCCGCTATAATCCTTTGCAGGGTTTGTAATCATGTCTGCACTCAGGCGGCGGGGGATATCCTCATTCAATCTTGCCTTTCTCGATATCATGTTCTGCGGTTTTGGTGCCGTGGTTCTGCTGGTGCTGATCATCAACTCCAATGCCCTTCAACGACGGCAGGAGATTTTTGATGACCTGCAGGGCGAGGTAGACCTGCTGAAACAGGAAGTGGAAATTGGTGATAAGAACCTGGTGGAGATAAAGAACAGCCTGGAAGAGACAGATAAGGAACTGATTATAAGCAGAGGAGAGGCCAGACAGGTTCTAGCCACGCTAGAGCAGACCAGGTTGGAACTTGCCGATGCCAGGGGGATAACCAGGGTACGTAAAGAGCATGTTAAAGCGCTGATGTCGGATCTGAAATCTTTGGATGCACAGGAAAAGGTACTGGGAGTACAGGCCGCAGCAGCCATGGAACGTGGCAGGAATGTCCATCGTTTTTCCGGTGACGGGCAGCGTCAGTATTTAACCGGTCTCAAACTTGGCGGCAAGCGGGTTTTGATCCTGCTTGATCGTTCCGCCTCCATGCTGGATAGCTCCATTGTGAACGTGATTCGCCGCCGCAATATGAAGGCAGCTGATAAACGGGCAGCACCTAAATGGAAACAGGCCAGGCGTACTGTTGCCTGGCTGGTGGCCAATCTGCCGCCGACCTCTTTGCTGCAGGTGTATGGCTTTAACACCTCTGCCAAATCAGTACTGCAGGATAGCGGTGGGCAGTGGATCTCTGCCACAGATAACATTGCAGTGAACAAGCTTGTTGCGGCGGCCAACCAGTTGCTGCCTGAGCAGGGAACCAGTCTTGAAAATGCATTTGCTGCAGTTGCGGCCATGTCGCCCCTGCCGGACAATATCCTGCTGATAACCGATGGACTGCCCACCCAAGGCAGGAACAAACCGCGTTCCACCAGCGTATCCGGGGCGGGGCGGGTCAAATTATTTCAGCAGGCCCTGCGGGTACTGCCCGAATCAATCCCTGTCAATACCATTCTTTTTCCCATGGAAGGGGATCCCATGGCAGCAGTTCTTTTCTGGAAACTGGCCATTGATACACGCGGTTCCTTTTTCACTCCCACTTCGGACTGGCCATGAGAAAGCAACGTCGGCCGATAGAGGTCTTCAGCCTTTCTTTTCTGGATGTGGTTTCCTGTGGTTTCGGAGCTATTATCCTGCTGTTGGTCATCTCTCGCTTTGCAGAACCCACTGTTATTGAAAAGATCAGTGTTGATTTGAGTGGCCAGGTAATAGAACTTGAAGAGCAGCTTCATGAAATCAAAGGCCAGACTGATATCTTGAATCGTGAACTGACCAGCAGACAGGAGCAGCTTTCTGAGGAGAGCAAAAAAATTGCCCGTTTGCAGGGTGCACTGGAGACCATAAGAGGCGAGTTTCTGGCTGCGCAGTCTGATGTAGCCGTTCAGTCAAAGATTGAGGCTCAAATGGCAAGCGCCCGTCAGCAACTGACTGAGGAAATGAAGCGATTACAGCAGACCCAGCCGCCGGAAGTGATCCCAAATCATACCATTGGCGGAGTTCCGGTGGATAGTGAGTACATCATTTTTGTTATCGACACCTCCGGATCCATGCAGCGCTATGCCTGGCCACTGGTCAGGAAAAAGATGGACGAAATTCTGAGGATCTATCCACGGGTGAAAGGAATTCAGGTGTTAAATGATATGGGTGACTACATGTTTTCTCAGTATGCAGGGCGATGGATTACAGACAGTCCGGCCCGACGACGGGCAATTCTCAAGCGTTTGGGATCCTGGGCTCCTTTTTCCAATTCCAGTCCGGTGGAAGGGGTAACCAGTGCCATCCGCAGGTTTTATTCCCCCAATAAACGTATTTCGATCTATATTTTTGGTGATGATTTTGCCCGGGGTTCCATCCAGCAGGTGATCGATACTGTTGCCGGCATTAACCGTACTGTCGCAGATGGTCGGCGTCTGGTCCGTATTCACGCTGTGGGATTTCCGGTTCTGTTTACTCAGTCCGGCGCAGAAACCAATGTCACTCGCTTTGCTGCTCTTATGCGCAGGCTGGCAGAGGATAATAATGGCAGTTTTGTCGGGTTGAATAGCCTTCGTTAATGCATTAATCCAATTTGAAATGTATTGGTACCTGTACCACCATGGATACAGGTATGCCGTTTTTCATGCCGGGAACAAAACGCCAGTATTTCACTGTTCGTAATGCTGAATTGTCAAGCATCTGATGGCCACTGCTTTTGTGGATTATAACCTCACCCACAGCCCCATTTTTTAAAACCATAATTGACAGAATAACCGTTCCCTGCCAGTTCCGTTTGCGGGCAAGGGTAGGGTACGCAGGTTTTGGATTTTTATAGTACAGGGGCGTGGCCTGGGTCGTGACCTTTGCGGCTGCAGTAACTTTAGGTGGTGTTTTCTTGGCTCGTGACGACTGCGAACGCTTAATTCTTTTTGGGCGGTTCGGCGACTTTTTTGCTGCTGTTCTGGTTTGCTTCTGCTGCTTTTTCGACAGTGGTTGAATGGCGGCAGGAGTAACTGTTTTCGGTTTTTCCTGTACTGGCTCTATAATTTTTTCAGGCACAGGACTGTCTTCTGGCTCGATATCTTCCGCAATATCCTCCTGTTCATCATTTGGCATATCCGGTGTTATGTTACTCGCAGATGTACTGGCAAGATTAATCTGAATTGATTTGGTTCCCGTAAGCTGGGGCATAAGAGGATTTTCATCGAGAAACGGAACGAGAATAATCAGGAGATGGATGACAAGAGCACAACAGAAGGCAAGCAGCTGTCTCTGCGCAATCATTCCGAGCTTGCCTGCAGGGAAATATTGTTGATACCATGTTTTTGAAGCTCGTCAAGTACAAGATACAGTTGCTGGTAAGGAAGGGTTTCTTCAGCAAATATTAGAACTTGAGGAGGTTCCGGGGAATTATTAGCCAGGGATAGCTGTTTGCCCAGCTCCTGCAGGGGAACAGCTTGCTTGCCAAGAAAGATATCCGGCCATGATGGGCCTGCCTGGATGGAGAGTGAAAGCGGAGTTGCTTTACTTAGCTCTGCCTGGGAGGATTCGGGAAGATTAAGCTCCATACCTCGATGGACAGCCATTGAAAGCATGGCATAGATGAAAAATACGAGCAGCAGAAAAACAATGTCAATGAGCGGCAGCATCTCGATACGGGCCGGTTTATTCACTCTGTTATTGATTTTCATGGCTGTTTTTATTTTGTTTGCGATTTTTTAAAAACGACTTCCAGGCTGGTAGCATACTTTTCCATCACGTGTATGGCCCTGTTGATACGGCTATTAAAATAGTTATAGGGAATTACCGCAATGATTGCGATGCCAAGCCCTGTGGCAGTTGTGATAAGCGCCTGGGCAATGCCGCTTGTGACCAGCTTAGGATCCGCAATGCCGCTTGTCCCAAGTACCTTGAAAGAGGCAATAATACCAAGCACCGTCCCAAAGATACCCAGTAATGGGGTGACCGTGATCATGGTGTCCAGAACCGGCATGTAACGGTTCATGCGTTGCACTGTCTGGTCGGCCTCTGCCTCCATGGCGATGCCCATATCATAATCTCTGTGCACGATACCTGTAACCAGTAGTCGGACAATATGATCCTGGCAGTCAGCAGTTTTTTCACGAATCAGGTTCCAGTTGCCCTTTTCAGCATGGGTCAGTATTTCATCCATCAGTGGTCGATTACGGCTTTGCTCAAGGGAAACCCAGAACAGTATTCGTTCTATGATAACGGTGAGGACAGCAAGGGAACACAGCAGCAGAGGCCACATAACCGGGCCGCCCTGTTGTACAATTTCGAAGAGTGTCATAAGATTGTTCCTGAATTGAGTTCAGGGTGCATAAAGTAGACCATGATTGCAAGTGTCTCGGCAAAGATGGCGGACGAAGGGCTGTAGGGAGTCATTGTTAGTAGATCCGGGCAAGATCCAGACTGCGCTGCAGTCGTTCCATGAAAAAGGAGATTATTTTTGGGTAGTAGGCCAGACCTTTAAAAAAATCTTCATTTTGATACTGGATCATAGAACATTCAACGGAAAAGCCCATGTTTTTAAGAGCAGCAGACCAACTATTTTTTTTGCCCATGAGATCTTCTTCGGCATGCATCCCTGCCACGTACATCATGGGGATTATTTTCACCTTTTTATACCGGCTGTACAGATCCCGACGTTTGATGGCAGCCAGTACCGCCTCATGATCCGGTACGCCCTCGATGGATGCGGCCAGCACATTGGGGTAGCGGTCGGCCACCAGCTTTTCAAGGCCAAGATAGACAATATTTACCGGGTCTGAGCACAAAGGTGTGCCATGGAGAGCCAGGATATTGAGGCCTTCATCCTCTGCCAGAAATTCTGATTCAACCTCAGTAAGGGTTTCTTTGACAAAATTCCAGCGGTGGAGCAGGGTTTCACTCAAAAAAATACGCAGGCCAGGGAAATATTCACAGGTTTCTGCCATCTGTTGATATTCAGTTCCCGGGAAGATGTGCAGGGGTTGAACCACTGCCTTACGAAATCCGGCAGCCTCTACCTGTGCCAGTGTTTCCTGGAGGCTGGGCAGGTTTTTTTTTCTGCAGATAATTTCTGAGCTGTAGGCCCAGAATGTTTCATGCTCAGGAAACTGTTTTTCCAATTCTTTCCGGAAAATTTCAAGAGGAGCCTGTGCACGACTGCTGGTACCAAAGGCAGAAATAACAATGGCAGGTTTTTTTTTTAGTTTTGGTACCCGCATTTTGCGGCCAATATATCCGTGCTGGTGCATAGAATATTTTAATTAAAGATTGATTACGTTTGGTTTGAAATAATGAAGTAGTTCCTTTCGTAACAAAAACTACTGATTATCTCAATTCCTAATTTTTTATGACCCGTCAAGTATTAATCTGATTATGTATGAACACAGCCAAGTTATATTCATAATGGGGGAAGCGAATTTTAAAATTTGTAATAACTACTATTCAATAGTTCAAGGGAATGTTGTCAATCCAGCTTCTCCAAAATCAAGGGCAATGAGTTTGGAGTACATGCCACTGTGGGCAAGCAGTTCCGCATGAGTACCCTGTTCCATAATTTTTCCTTTTTCCAGGACAATGATTCTATCAGCACGTTGAACAGTGGATAAGCGGTGGGCAATAATAAGCACTGTTTTTTCTTTAAAGCAATGTTCAAGTGGCTGTTCCAGCAACTTTTCAGTTCTGGAGTCAATGGCGGAACTGGCTTCGTCCAGCACCAGCAATGACGGATTGCGGCAGAGCACTCTGGCAATTGCAAGCAGCTGTTTTTCTCCGGTTGACATTGCCTGCCCCCCTTCGCCAATTATTGTGTCCAGGCCTTGCGGGAGGTTTTCGACAAACTCGGTTAATTGGGTTTGTGCCAGCAATTCCACAATTTCAGTTCTTGTTTTTCCCGTATCAAGGACAATGTTACTCAGCAGTGTGTCGGGAAGAATGAGCATTTCCTGCATAACCACACCGATTTCTCTGCGTAGCTCTTTTCTTGCCACTTCCGATAGTGGATGCCCGCCAAGAGTGATTGTTCCACTATCAGGTTCATAGAAGCGGAGCATGAGATTGATAAGGGTGGATTTTCCACTGCCGGTTGAACCGACAATTGCAACAGTTTCACCCTTTTTTACTGTAAAGGTAATATCGTGCAGGATCGGCTGGTCAGCTTTGTAGCCGAAGTTTACGCCGGTAAAACAGAGATCGCCAATGAGTGACAGGGGAGCATTACTGCCTGAAACAGGATCTGTTGTATCTTCAGGTTCGGTATCAAGGAGGTGAAAGATTCGTTCTGCGGAAGCAAGAGCTGACTGGACAATGGAATATTTTTGTGAGAGTTCCCGAAGAGGCTGGAAGAACAGACGCATATATGAGAAAAAAGCAACCAGTTCGCCAAGGGTCAGTTGCGAACGGATAATTTCACCGCCACCGTACCAGAGTATGAGCGCAACTGCCAGCGAACTCATGAGTTCGGTAAGTGGCATGAAAGTCCCGAATAATTTGATCTGGCGCAGAGCTCTTGTGAGATAGCCATTGTTCAGAGTTTCAAATTCGCGTTTCAGATCATTGGTTCTGCCAAACAGTTGTACCAGTGTTACTCCGGAGACTGTCTCCTGGATAAACGCATTCATTCTGGAAAGTTGTTTGCGGATTGCCCGGAAATGTTCCCTGGCAAGTTTTGAAAAAATAATAGTCAGAGTTGCAGCCATTGGCACAAAAAGACAGAGAAAAAGTCCCAGCTGCAGGTTCATATAGAGAAGGAGGCCAAGGATACAGGTCATGCGAAGGAGATCGTTGAAAACAGTGACTATGATCGAGGTGAACATCTCGTGCATGTTCTGAATATCATTGGTCAACCGGGTAACCAGGCGGCCAATGGGCTGTTTACTGAAAAAAGCTAATTCAACTTTTAGCAGATGTTTGAAAAGATCCTGACGCAAACGATGCATGATTGACTGTCCGATCCATTCCAGCAGCAAAACCTGGAGAAAGGCAGTGATAAATCCGAGACAGATAAGCCCGCCGTAAAGCAGACAGGTTTTACTGAGCCCCGCCATACGCAGATCAAAGTTCAGGCTTCCGTTGGTAATGTACAAATCGATCGCCCGCTGCATGAGCCAGGGAAGTCCAAGGGCGGAAGCAGTGACAAAAAGAGAGAGAAGAACAGCTCCTGAAAAGGGAAGAAGGAAGGGGTTCAGGTAGCTGCATATACGGCGCCATAATCCTTTTTCGGACAAGGATGCACTATAATCCTCCTCAAAATAGCCGAAGTTACGCATTACTCTGCTCTCCGGGAAGGTGCTGGCGCTGACTGATTTCCTTTAAAAACGGGTTACGGACAGCAAGCTCATCATAGCTGCCAAGGTCACTGACTTGTCCCTGATCAAGGACAAGTAGTCTGTCTGTCTGTGCAAGCTGCTTTACCCGCTGACTGACCCAGAGAACAGTTTTTCCCGTGAGCCATGGAGTGATGTTGTTTATTATCTCCTGCTCTGTGCCGGTATCTACTGCCGCAAGGCCATCATCAATGATTATGATTGGCCGGTCACAGAGAAGGGCTCTGGCAAGCGCAACCCGTCCGCGTTGCCCTCCGGAAAGTGTGACTCCTTTTTCTCCGATCGTACTGTCGTAACCTTTTGGGAGATTTATGATTTCATCGTGAATTGCGGCAGCTCTGGCCGCCTTCTCAACAAGATCCATTCCTGCATCGGGATTTCCAAATGCGATGTTGTCACGCAGACTGCTTGAAAACAGCAGAGCTTCCTGGCTCACGTAGCTGATAAGGGTCTGCACTGCTTCCGGTGACAGTTCGTTGACATCTGTTTTTCCGATAAAGAGTGTATTGTTTTTTACTGGATATATGCGGGCCAGGATCTGACAAAGTGTTGTTTTTCCACACCCTGTGGGGCCTGTAATACCAAGGATACCGGGCGTGATTTCAAGGTTGATCGAATGCAGTATTTCTCTGTCTGATCCGGGATAGCTGAAACTGAGGTCATGTAATCTAAAGCTTGGATCTTTTGGCTGGCGGTCGCTGATGCCAGGTGGCAGATGTGATTTTTCAGCGAGGAGAAGATAGACTCTGCGAAGCGAGGTCACTCCCCTTTGCGAGAGATTTGCAACCCAGCCAACTGCCATCATTGGCCAGATCAACATGTAAAGGTAAGTGATAAAGGCTACAAAATCGCCCATTGAGATGGTTTCCAGCATGACAAGTCGTCCGCCAAAGTAGAGGACAAGCAGCATGGCACAGCTGCCAACCAGGCTGGAGATGGGAAAGAGCAGACCTTGGATTCTTGCCACCTGAATACTGGAATGCACATAGTTCCGGCCAAGTTTTGCAAAGCCTTTTGTTTGCGATTCTTCAAGGGTATAGGCCTTGAGAAGTCGGATGGAAGCAATGGAGGATCTGGCAAATTCGGTCATCTGGGAAAACTGTTCCTGCACACGGTCAAAGCGGTGGTGCATGCGACCCGAGAGAATTCGAGTGGTAAGGGCAAGGATCGGCATGGGTAAAAGAGCCAGCAGTGTGAGGCCTGCATTGATCTGAAACATGAAGGCAATGGCGGCAACTGACATAACAAGGGCATCGACTGCTGCGACCAGCCCCATTCCACATGCCATCTGTACGGCTGCGAGATCATTTGAGCCATGTGCCATGATAGAACCGGTAGTGTATTTGGAGAAAAAACTGCCATCCATGCGTATGACATGGTTAAATATTTTTTTGCGCAGATCCCGTTCGAGATGCCTGGAAAAACCAATTATCAGGTAGCGCCAGCAGAAACGAAGTATGGTGGCAAGTAGTCCAATGAGGCAGATAAGCAGCCCGAATTGGAGTAAATCGTTTTGTACTGCAGTCCCCTGGGAGAGGGCATCGATTCCTTTTTTCAGAATTCGTGGAATTGTGAGCTGAAGAAAGTCAACACCAAGGAGCGCCACTAAACCAAGCAGCAGTCGGAATCGATGTTTGTGATAGATGGGCCAGATCAGCCCCAGTACCTTCCGAAGCGAAGGCGGATTGTTGGGAGTTGTCTCAGGTTTCAGATTGTTTTCCTTGGGTTGCTCATAAATTTTCTATCTATCCTGCATTCTCGGACAGCCTCCTAGGAGCCTGTCCAAGAATGCCCTTTCTCCCCAACTCT
>JAYEOK010000173.1:24910-34728 GCA_034722915.1 Thermodesulfobacteriota bacterium
CTAGGTGGTACCTCAAAAATAGTTACGAATCCATTAACATTACATCATTGTAATGTTGGTGCAAGGTTCCTGTAATGTTTCTGTGTTATTGTGAGTGTGTATTTTGATAAATCCTCACACCGGTGATGAACGGTAAGCCGGTATAAGTACTTTAACCAAATTATTTTCTGCAAAAAACAAGAAAATATTCTGTAAGGTACTAACACCCCACAAGGGGGCATAAGTACCTTATCAAAATATTTTCTTTGAAAAAACAAGAAAATATCCTGTAAGATACTAATATTCCAGAGAGAAGGAGTCTTTATGAATGAGCAGCCCTCAACGGTTAGCAATACATCCCCTGTAATCCCTCCACCACCTTCTGCGCAGCAGGTTGAGGGCTATACCTCCATTCAGGCCATCAATGAGTCTGTTGCCGCAAGCTCTGCCTGGGTGGGTTTGTTGCGACAGGAGATGGGAAAAACCATAATTGGCCAGGAACATCTGATTGAACGTCTGCTGGTTGGACTGTTGACCGGTGGACATATTCTTCTGGAAGGCTTGCCCGGCCTTGCTAAAACCCTGGCTGTGAAAACTCTGGCCATGGCAGTGCACACAGGTTTTCGCCGCATTCAGTTTACTCCTGACATGCTTCCAGCTGATATCATCGGTACCCAGATCTACAATCCCAAAGACACTGTTTTTGAGGTCAAACAGGGACCTATTTTTTCTTCCCTGATCCTGGCCGATGAGGTTAACCGGGCACCGGCCAAGGTGCAGTCGGCAATGCTTGAGGCCATGCAGGAAAAGCAGGTCACCATCGGTGATGAAACGTTTACCTTACCTGAGCTGTTTCTGGTGCTTGCCACCCAGAACCCAATCGAGCAGGAAGGAACCTATCCGCTCCCCGAGGCACAGATTGATCGATTTATGATGAAAGTCGTGGTGGAATATCCATCGATTACCGAGGAGCGTATGATTCTGGATGCCGTTGATCATACCGATTCAAAGGTTCTTGTTAATCCTGTCATTGGGCCGGAGGATATCCTGGCCTCCCGCAAGGTTGTGGATACCATCTATATGGATGAGAAGATAAAGGATTATATTGTTTCTCTCGTCTGTGCCACTCGTGATCTGAAAAGTTTTCAGCTTGATCTCCATGATTATATCGAAACAGGCGCTTCGCCCCGTGCAACAATCAACCTTAAAACTGTGTCCCGAGCCCTGGCCTTTCTGGCAGGACGCGGCTATGTCACCCCCGACGATGTGAAACTTGCGGCAATGGATGTGATGCGGCACCGTATTCGCATCAGTTACGAGGCAGAGGCAGAGGCGATAAGCAGCGAAGATATTATCCGTAAAATCCTCGATACCGTTCCCGTTCCGTAAGCTGTCTGTCTATTATGGAAGAGCAGATAACCAGAGAAATTCTTAAAAAAGTCCGCCAGGTTGAAGTTCGCACCAGCCGTCTGGTAAACGATACCCTTGCTGGAAGCTACCATTCCGTGTTCAAGGGGCAGGGGATGAACTTTGACGAAGTTCGGGAGTATGTGCCGGGCGATGAAATCCGAACGATTGACTGGAATGTTACGGCGCGGACTGGTATCCCCCACATAAAAAAGTTCACCGAAGAGCGGGAACTCACTATCATGCTGATGATTGATATTTCCGGTTCCGGAGATTTTGGTTCAGCAGAGAGTTCCAAGCGTGAGATTATGGCCGAGATTGGTTCGGTGCTTGCCTTTTCAGCGGTGCGCAATAATGATAAGGTGGGGCTGGTGCTTTTTTCTGATTTTGTTGAACTCTATATTCCACCGAAAAAAGGGCGTTCCCATATCCTGCGGCTCATCAGGGAGATTTTATTTTTTCAGCCGCAGGGGCGAAAAACTGATCTGATTGTGCCCCTTGATTTTGTCAACGGCGTGGCCAAGCGTAAATGTGTAAGTTTTCTGATTTCTGATTTCTGTCTGCCCGGAGATTTTGATGAGGGTCTGGCACGTTTGCAGCCAAAATTACAGGTGACTAACCGCCATCATGATCTGATTGCCATGATTATTTCAGACCCGCGTGAGCATGAGCTGCCAGATGTTGGCTGGCTGACCATTGAAGATGCTGAAAGCGGTGCGCAGATAGAGCTGGACACTTCTGATCCGACCTTGCGCAAAGGATATGCAGAATTGGCAGCTGACAGAAGAAAACGACTGCATAAGGCCATTCGTTCTGCAGGAATTGATCTTCTTGACCTCACCACTGACCAGTCCTATATACCACCCTTGTTGAATTTTTTTGGCAGTAGACGAAGGAGGCTCAGCAGATGAATCCTGAAGAGCTGCGTGATATCCATCCTCCTTTACTTTTGCCTGAAGCGCCGGACTATACAATGCTTATTGCTGGTGTGCTGCTTTTGTTGTTTGCCCTGGCAGTGCTTTTTTGGTTTTTTCGTCTCAGAAAGAAGAAAGTTTCTCTGCCTCTGGCCCATGAAACAGCATTGGCCGATCTTGCACGGGCACGAACTTTGATGACTGCTGAGCAGGCTTTACAGTACGCTGCGGCGCTTTCAGACATTCTGCGCCGTTATATTGAGAAGCGCTTTCGTGTTCAAACAACCCGGAAAACCACAAAAGAATTTTTTGCAGGTCTTGTTGAAAACCCCGGTAAGACTGCAATGTTACTGGAAGATCATCACGACAGCCTGAAAAACTGCCTGGATCGCTGCGATATGGCAAAATTTGCCCGTTGCACACCAGATAGAGGCAGCATGGAAAAAATGGAGACAGCCGTGCAGGAGTTTATCAAAGCGACCCGTGAAAACAGGGAAGGGGGCAGGTAAAATGCGTTTTCTTCATCCCGAATTTCTTTGGCTGCTCTCTCTTTTACCGCTGCTTGCCATTCTTCGCGGCAGGCGCAGTAAGGCACCGGCGCTTGTCTTTTCCTCCACCTCCATTGCCGCTACTTTGGCAGAAGGCCGTAAAACAGGGCCCGGACGTGTGCTGGCTGCTTTAAGGTTACTTGGTCTTGGCCTGCTTATTCTGGCCTTTGCCAGACCGCAGCTTGGCAATACCACCACCGAAATTGAGGCCAGTGGTATTGATATCCTGCTGGCAGTGGATGTGTCTGGTTCCATGGAAGCCCTGGATTTCACCCTGAAAGGCAAGGCCGCCAACCGTCTGGATGTTGTCAAGTCTGTAATGCATACCTTTATTGATGAGCGGCCCAACGATCGTATCGGGCTGCTTGCTTTTAGTGGTCGTCCTTACATGGTGAGTCCGCTGACACTTGATCATGACTGGCTTGTACAGCGCTTGGATTCGCTTTCAATCGGTATGGTTGAAGATGGTACCGCCATTGGTTCGGCCATTGGCAGCGGTCTGAACCGCCTGCGTGACCGTGATGCAAAATCACGTATCATGATTTTGCTCACTGACGGAATGAACAACGCAGGCACGGTGCCGCCTCTCGTTGCTGCTGAGGCGGCCGAGACCTTAGGAATAAAAATCTACACCATTGGTGCGGGAACAAGGGGTGAAGCACCAATGCCGATGACTGACAGATTTGGCCGTAAACGTCTGGTGCGGGTTAAAGTGGATATCGATGACGAGACTCTGGGGCAGGTTGCTGAAATGACAGGCGGACGCTACTTTCGCGCCACTGATACAAAATCCCTTGAAAAGGTTTATGAAGAAATCAATACCATGGAGACCACCACCAGGACCATCAAAAAATTTGAAAATTATCGGGAGCTTTACTCCTGGTTTGTTTTTGCATCGTTCTTTTTTCTCGGAATTGAAATAGCAGCAGGGAGAAAACGATTACCATGATTACATTTGCTTCTCCCCTGTGGTTGATGGCCGGAGGGTTTATCATTGTTCTGCTCATTTTTCTTTATAAAGAGATACACCGCAGGCGGACAAAGGAGCTGCAGCGTTTTGCTGCTTCGCATCTTCTTGGAAAGCTGTGTGGCAACGTTTCACCAAACCGTCGCATACTAAAAAAAATTCTTATCCTTGCAGCGATTTCCTGCTGTTTTGTTGCTCTTGCCAGGCCCCAATATGGCTTCAAATGGATTGATGTGAAACGTAAAGGCATTGATATATTGTTTGCTGTGGATACCTCTAAAAGTATGCTGGCCAAAGATGTACACCCTAATCGTCTGAAACGGGCAAAATTTGCCATTATGGATTTTGTCGGCCAGCTTGAGGGTGACCGGGTGGGACTCATGCCTTTTGCCGGGTCTGCTTTTCTCATGTGTCCGATGACCATTGATTACAGCGCATTTGAGAGTTCTCTTGGGGCAGTTGATACAACTATTATTCCCAGGGGCGGGACTGATCTGGCCGTTGCAATTACTGAGGCTGAATCAATACTTTCAAACGAGGCTAACCATAAAATTCTTGTTTTGATTACAGATGGTGAGAATCTGGAGGGCAATGCTCTTCAAGCCGCAGAAACAGCCGCTGAAAAAGGAATGACCGTCTATACCGTTGGCGTGGGAACCAGCGAAGGCGAGTTGATCCCCCTGAATCGAAACGGAAAGACCGGTTTCGTGAAAGGTGAAACAGGAAAGTTTATTACCTCACAACTGGATGAAACCGTACTCACAAAAATTGCAGAGGCAACAGATGGCCTGTATGTACCCCTTGGTGCGAGTGGAGAGGGCTTGCAGACGATTTACCAGGAGAAACTTTCCCTTATCCCTAAGGAAGAACTGGCAGAAAAAAGGCATAAGGTTCCATTGGATCGATTTGTCTGGCCGCTCGGTGCTGCAATTGTGCTGCTCATACTTGAATTCATGATGGGAGGCAGAAAATCTTCACACAGCCTGCGGATTCCGTTTATTAAAACAGCAGGGCGACGGGAGAAACAGAAAACAGCTGTTGCCCCTCTCCTTCTTTTGTTAGTGTTTTTTTCAGGAATCCATGAGGTGCAGGCATCAAAAGGTGAAGAGGCTTATGGAGAAGGAGATTTTATTACTGCATCAGAATTTTATGATGAACAGTTACAGCATTCGCCGGATGATGCCAGGCTTCACTATAATTATGGAACCGCAGCATACAAAAATAATATGTATGAGGATGCAGCCAAGGCATTCAGTGAAGCACTAAAAAGTGAAGACCTTGGCTTGCAGGAAGAGGCGTATTATAATCGTGGTAATGCTCTGTTCCAGCTGGGACAAGAGACCCTGCAGACTGACCCCAAACACACAATTAATATGTGGGAGCAGGCTGTTTCTTCTTTGGATGGTTCTCTGCAGCTGAACTCAATGAATGATGACGCAAGTTTCAATCTGGAAATTGTGAAAAAGAAACTTGAAGAATTGAAAAAACAGCAGGAACAACAGGAGCAGGAAGAAAAAGATCAGCAGGATCAGGAACAAAATAACGAAGAAAAGAAAGAAGAGAACAAAGAACAGAATGGTGATCAGGGGCAGGAGGAAAATCCAGACCAAAATCAGCAAAATGAAAAACAGGATTCTTCCGGGCAGCAGGAGGAACAGCAGGAAGGTAAGGAAGAACAACAGGGCCGGGAGAATGGTCAGGAATCTGAGACAGAAAAGCCTCAGCAGGAGGACGAATCTACTGGCGATGAGTCCAAAGATGCCTCAGAAGATGGCGGGCAGGAAGCAGCAGAAGAAAGAGCAAAACAACAAGAACAGCAGGCTCAAGCCAGGGATCAGGAGCGCAGGCTCCAGGGAAAAATGACAAGAGAAGAGGCCCGTCAGCTGTTAAACAGTTTGAAAGATGAAGAAGGCGAATTAAATTTTGTGCCGTCTGCTCGCACTGATAGAGCAAGAGATCAGGAACCGGCAAAGGATTGGTAATGAAGAGTAGACAATATTTTCAACACACTAAGATTGTGATTATTTCATGTCTTCTGGCTATGCTTTTGCTTACAGGAGTTCAGCCCCTGAAGGCGGCAGTGGAGGTGTCTGCTTCACTAAATACGCAGAGCTTTCCCCTCGACCGTGTAGCAGCACTGAGTATTATGGTAAAGGGTGTGAGATCATTTCAGCCGCAGATGCCTGAGGTTGACGGGCTTCAATTTCACCAGCGTGGCCAGTCCACTCAAGTGGAGATCATTAACGGAGCCTATTCTGCTTCCGTAACATCAACGTTTCTTGTGCAGGCCTTACGTGCTGGTACATTTACTATTCCTGCCATTCAGATCAGAACAAAAGACGGAAATGCAAGGACTGATCCCATCACTTTTGAAGTCACAGACTCGAATCGTGGAGCAGTGTCAGCACAGGGGCGATCCAGTGCTTCATCCACAGCCAGGCTTCGCTCCGGAGAAGCGGATGAAGTCGCCTTTCTTCGAGTGAAACCAGCCAGGAAAAAAAGCTACAGCGGTGAAGTGGTACCGGTACAGATCAAGGTCTATTTTCGTGACGGTATTAAAGCCAATTTGAACAGCCTGCCCCTGCTTGATGGTGAGGGTTTTATTTTGCATCAACTGGAACGAGAGCCAATGCAGACACGGGAGATTATTAATAATACACAATACACTGTTCTGACATGGGATTCTTCCCTGTCCGGTATCAAAGAGGGGACGCATAAGTTAAGTGTGGAGCTTGAGGCAACGCTCCTTCTCCGGGAGCAGCGACGCGTCTCTCCCCGCGGAAATTCCATGTTTAATGACCCATTTTTTGGTAACAGTTTCTTTGATAATTTTTTTGGATCGTATCGTGAAAAAGAGGTGAAGATTGCAAGTCCCGAACTTGATTTAACGGTTCTTTCGCTGCCGGAAGACGGCCGACCTGAAGAGTTCAGTGGTGCCATTGGTGATTTTCGTTTGCATGTGACTGCTGATCCAGTTGAATTGCAACCAGGAGATCCAATTACGCTTACCATGACAGTGAGTGGCCAGGGGAATTTTGATCGAGTACAGTCACCTGAACTGACCCGGGAAGAGGGCTGGAAAAGCTACACACCTTCATCTGAGTTTTTGAAAGATGGTGGGCCTGGTCATGGAAAAAAGGTTTTTGAACAGGCCCTTGTTGCCAAAGATCCTGCTCTAACAGAAATTCCAGCCATAGAGTTCAGCTATTTTGATCCGGCAACAGCAAGCTATAAGACATTGACCGCAAATCCCATTCCTCTCAGGATAAAAGGACTGGTGGTGGAAAAAAAAGATTCTGAACCTGTGAAAGAAGAAATTCAGGAGAAAGAGAAAACGGAAGATGCCGCAGCATTGCAGACAGTAGAACCACGAATAAACACACTTGCTCCTTTGCAGCTTATACCCGGCAGTATGGATCAAAAACTCGAACCGCTGTTTGTCAAAAAATGGTTTCAACTGCTTGTCGTTTTGATCATACTTGTTTTGTTTGCTGCTGTGATCTATAGATTGCGGGCAACACGCTATGCTAATAATCCACTTCTGCAGAGGAATCAGGCAATGAAACATTTGCTTGTCCTGCGCTTAAAAGAGATAGATAATGCTCTTGCTGCAAATGATACAAGGGGGTTTCTGGCAAGTTGTCGTGGGGCTATACAGGAACAGCTTGGCCTTGCCTGGGAAACTGAGGCTGGTACAATAACGCTTGCGGATCTACAGAAACGTCTTCCCGGCGATTCTGTTCTTCTTACAGTTTTCAGTGCTGCTGAAGAGAGTGCCTATGGCGGCCAGGAGCTGAACGTTCAGCAGATGGAAAAGTTTGCTCAAGATTTAAAACAGGAATTGGAAGGTCTGGGATGAATGTCTGTCATTGGAAATTAGTCTGTGGGGTCTGTTTTTTCCTGCTGTGTATAAGTCAGATAGCATGGGCTGGTGAAAACAGGGACAAATCAGATTGGTTTCAGTCTGCAAGCTCAGCGTACAGCAGAGGTGATTACAAGACAGCCATTGAGAAATTTGAATCTTTGAGCCGGGCCGGGGTGTCAGCGCCCCTTCTCTATAACCTTGCAAACAGTTATGCTCAGGATGGACAAAGTGGCAGAGCTATTCTTAACTATGAACGAGCACTTCGTCTGGCATCGGGAGATTCGGATATTCGTGGGAATTTAGAGCTGATTCGTACAGAACAGGGTCTTTTTCAGGAGGAAAAGTCTTTTGTTCAGAGCTTTGTTACTTTTTTAGGCTTGAATCAGTGGATCGCTCTGGCAACAATTGCCTTTGTTCTTTTTGCTGTTGTTTTGCTTCTTCCCATTTCGCTCGGTCTGAAGCGGATTCCGCGTCTTGTTGTGGCCACTGCTTGTTTGCTCGTAACAACAGGCTCTATTTTGGCTGCAGCGGGCAGCTATCAGCACTGGCACGATGGAGTCGTGGTGGTGGATAATGCACGACTGCGGGTCTCACCCTTTGCATCTGCCGCTTCCATTGGCACCATTCAGGAGGGAAGAGTGTTGCACATGGGAAAAGAACACGGGAACTATTTTCTGGTTGAGGACGAAACAGGGCGTAGTGGCTGGCTTGCAGCTGACACATTTGAGTCTATCGCCAACTTTTAAGCTTGCCACTGATAAATTCAATCACCTGCTGATGTTCTTCACGCCCTTTGCCTTTAACTGTGAGCGGTGCATCAAAAGCAAAGTGTGCTTTTATCTCCGGATGAATCCGACCAAGATCCTTGATTAGTTTACCGTTGGTCCAGGCATCAGTTTTCAGAGCCAGCGGAATCACAGGAACTCCTGCCCGTTGAGCCAGTTTTACCCCGATACTGTTGAACTGTCTGGGATCAAAGTCTGTTCCCCTGGTAGTTTGGGGAAAGACAGAAACTGATATTCCCTGTTCCAGGCGTTTTGTTCCTTCGAGCATCACAGTTTTCAAGTCTTGCCGTGCATTAGTCCTGCTCAAAGCAATGGGGTTGCGTGAGCGCATCACATGTTTGAATACCGGATATTCCATTAAACTTTTTTTGATAATGAAGGTCATGGGGAGTTCCTGAATAACAATGGCCGGCAAAACAACAGTATCCATCATACTGACGTGGTTGCCGATGATTACACAAGGTGAATTAAGCTCCTGCAGATGCTCTATGCCGTTTACCGATACCTGCAGGCCGGTTCGCTCCAGAGCTTTGAGCACCTTGTAGCTCGATAGTCGCCAGGTCTCGTCGTCATATTCGCCTTTCTGTGCCTTCCTGGCGGAAAAGTATATGTGGGCGAGAAAACTTGTGTAAAAGGAAAAGGAAGGAAACAGCTTTCCGAAAAAAGAGGCGGAGTCTGCCGGAGTTTGATATATGTGGTTTTTATAGGATAGTTGTTCCATGACTGGTTGTTGAGTGAGTTTTGTTTGTTGTTTTTTTTTTATTCGGAATTGCCTGAAATTGTATTGAATTCTGTGTTATGGCTTGAATTTGGTGAGTCGGGTTTCATTAACTGTTTCGTCGTGTTTGCCATTGCCCGTTAATAAAGGAATGGTGTGAGACACGGTTGTTGCTCCAATAAAGGTTTTTATACCGGCTTTCCCGTTCAGTACCGGTGTTAGCTTTAATGACTGGCTGTTAGAGTGCAACATGAGGGTTATCTTTTTGGTGCTTGTTGATAATTGATAACACAACTAGCAAAATTGACAACCCTCGCTTTCATCAGTTCGGTGTCAGGTCAGGTTTGGGCTAATTCAAATGATGATTTCAGGTAGCCCACCTCCTTACGGAGTCTTGGTCGTAGGAGTATTCAGGCTGTTCCATCGCCTTGTTTATTATTCGAATTGAGTCTTGACCTTGCAAACGAGTGCCATCGTATGTCTCGCCTGTAATTGTCATCATAAGTTCATAGCATAGGAATTTTCATTTTTTACGAAGCTTAAATAATGAATACCGAACATTAAAGGACGAATATCGAATATCGAACAAGGAATGTCGAACCGAAGAAGGGGAAAGGCCCTTGATCTTTCGTCTT
>JAYEOK010000174.1:0-11632 GCA_034722915.1 Thermodesulfobacteriota bacterium
ACCGATCTGATTGAACAAAGCCGCAGGCGTAGCGGGCTACGTTGAGGACTTTGTGATTGATGATCGGCCAAAGATGGCCTGAAGACAAGATGCGAGATGTTCAAGTTATTTGCGCTCCGTTCCTAAGAGTGTCAATTTTATCATCGGATGCTTGTGCCAGGCAGGTTATGTCAGGTAATTGTCGACTGATGGTTCTGCACAGCATCCGACCGGAAAAGTATGAAAAGCTTCCAACATTTCCAGTCCCTGGAATTATTTCATAAGCTCTTGCGGATAACGGCGCCAGGAAGAGTAACAGGGCGATAACAGAGCCGGCAGCAGTCCGCCAAATAGATGGAGAATGCGATTGTATCGTACTATTATTTTTAAAACTCATCTTCACCTCCGTTTGACTCTGAACCCTGAGGGCTCAAGCAAAAATAAATTAAGGAACGTACAATAAATAACTTGAACAAATTAATGTATTTTTTTCCGTCTTCTGTGTTGCTCGTTGCTCACGTAACCCGTTATGCTCCCGCCTCGCGCCTTGAATACGAAAAAAACTCCTATTAATTTTTGTTCAAGTTATTTATCTCCCGTTCCTAAACAACATTTTCCCGAATATTTCTCAGACGTAAAACTGAGCAGGGAGCATCCCGATAAACATGCTTGGCACAGGTGTGACTGAAGACCTCATTGATTTCACGATACCTGTTATGATAGACAACAATCAGGTCAGCTTCCCATTTCTCAGCCATCTTCACTATTTCTTCAAAGTGTTTTCCTGAACGAATATGGAATGTTGCTGAGTCATCACAATTCTCTTTGACAAAGGCTTTCAGCTCGTCCCTGAAATGTTCAAGAGCCTCTTTACGAACTCTGTCTGAAATAAAAGACCCGACAATTGGCATGCCAAAGCCTGGCATAACACTGATGAGTTTGATTTCAGCACCAAAGGGTTTTGCTATTGCTGCAGCGCCGTCGTAAACAGCTTTGGCAGCGATGGGACGATCCACATCAATGGGTACTAAGATTTTTTTAAACATGATACTCTCCAAAAGACAGATTGTTTCTGCCTTTCATTTTGAGTCCCTGGCTATACAAGCAAGTTCAGCCAGGGATTTTTGTTTGTAAGTTAGTCTCTTCGTAATTACTCAGGCAGCAACCATATCCTGTGTCTTTCTTCGTCTTTTCTGGATAAGGTACACAAGGGCAAACAAAGCATAAGCAGGTACAAACAGAAGTTGTTTGGGAAGACGATCAGTGGGCATTTGAATATTCATGATTTCCTGATCAAAATCGATCCCTGCCTTTTCCGCAGCACTGCCAAAGACCACATTGTCTATCAAAATCTTGCTATCTTCTTCTCGTGTTTCAATGCCAATTGCCTCTAAACGGGCCTTACCGGATTCCTGATCTCCAACAGGCAACATGACAGTTTTGGTGAATTTATCCCCATTCATGCTTTCGCCCTTGATCATGACGCGCAGCATAGAACCCGGGGGCGTCTCGGTCAGCAGAGTCTCCATTCGGGTTGGGGATTCATCTGAAAGGGGTGGAAAGAATTTATCCCATACAAAACCCGGCCGAAAGAGAACAAAGGTCACAACAAGCAGTGCTATCGTCTCCCATAAACGGCTTTTGACCAGGAAAAAACCTTGCGTTGCGGCTGCAAATGCCATCATGGCACTAATTGCTGTAACAACAACAAGGACAACTACATACCAGCTATTCACTCCTATCATCAACAACTGGGTGTTAAAGATAAACATAAACGGGAGGATGGCTGTTCTGATATCGTAGGTGAAACCCTGTATACCGGTTTTGATCGGATCACCTCCGGAGATCCCTGCAGCCGCAAAGGCGGCAAGCCCGACAGGCGGTGTGTCATCAGCGAGAATTCCGAAGTAAAAAACAAATAAATGAACAGCAATCAAAGGTACGATGAGGCCATTCTGAGCACCAAGCTCAACAATTACCGGAGCCATCAGAGTGGAAACAACAATATAGTTTGCTGTGGTTGGCAGCCCCATACCTAGAACTAAACTGATTAGAGCCGTGAATCCCAGGATAAGCATCAGGTTACCACCTGAAATAAACTCTACAAACTCAGTCATGACCAGACCAACACCTGTGAGTGTGATGGTTCCGACCACAATACCGGCAGCAGCAGTTGCAACACCAATACCAATCATATTTCTGGCTCCAGCCACCAGACCATCAATGAAATCATCAAATCCATTTTTAAAAGAAAAATCATCATCCTGACTATTTCTAAAAAAACCTTTTAAAGGTCGCTGAGTTAAGATAATAACAATCATCAGGACCGTTGCCCAGAAGGCTGAAAGGGCAGGGGACAGACGTTCGACAACCAGGCACCACATAAGCACAACAATGGGGAGCAGAAAATATAAACCTGCCTGAGCAGTTATCCAAAGATCGGGTAATTCTTTGATGTCATGGGTCTGCTCCAGTTCAGGTACCCTGGTGGCATATTTAATGAGCCCGACATAGGCAACAGCAAGCAGGCCTGATACAATATATATTGTGGAGTTTCCGGCAACAACTTTGATCCAGCCAATGCCATAATAAGTAACAGCAGCCATGACAAGCATGAATAAAAAGCTAAACACAAATGACAGCAATTTCTGGGCTAGTGTTTGGGTAACTTTTTTCTCAAGTCCTTCAAGTCCCATCTTGCAGGCTTCAAGGTGAACAATATACACGAGCGCAATGTAAGAGATAATTGCCGGCAAAAATGCACATTTAATAACTTCAATATAGGTGATCCCAACATACTCGACCATGAGAAAAGCGGCCGCTCCCATAACAGGCGGCATGAGCTGACCATTGGTTGAACAGGCAACTTCAATAGCACCGGATTTTTCAGCGCTGAAGCCAACTTTTTTCATTAAGGGAATGGTAAACGTTCCAGTTGTTACAACATTTGCAATGGATGACCCTGAGACCAGTCCGGTGAGTCCTGATGAGACAACTGCTGCCTTTGCAGGACCGCCCTTGAGATGTCCAAGACCGGCAAATGCTGTACGGATAAAATAGTTACCTGCACCAGCAGATTCCAAAAGTGCGCCAAAAAGAACAAACATAAAAACCATGCCGGTGGAAACACCCAGGGCAACACCAAAAACACCTTCAGTTCCAAGCCAGTAATGGGACATTCCCTTATTAAGGCTGGCACCTTTATGGGCAATAACATCCGGCATAAACTGACCGCCGAAGGTGTAGATACAAAATATTGCTGCAACCACCATCAGTGGTGGTCCCAGGGCTCGGCGTGTTGCTTCAAGCAGGAGAACCAGACCGGTAACAGCTACTATAATATCCATCTGGGTCGGGTCGCCCGGTCGTTCGGCCAATGCAGCATAAAAGAAATAGAGGTACGATGCACAAAACGCTGCAACCAGGCCAAGAATCCAATCCTGAACAGGGATATAGTTTCTAGGAGAAGATTTAAAAGTGGGGTAAGCGGTATAAGAAAGAAAAACAGCAAAAGCCAGATGTATAGCCCTGGCTTCTGTATCGTTAATAACGAAAAAATTAAAAATGAATGGAAGAGGAGATGCGTACCAGAGCTGAAAAATAGTCCAGAGAAGGGGCACGAAAAAAAGAACTTTTTTGGGAAAAGCTCCTGTGGGATTCCGGGCACCGGAATCGGTCTCAGCGATCATCTCCTGAAGTTCTTCATCGGTTTTGATATCGTATGTTGCTTCATTCATGCGATGATACCTTCAGTTATGGTTGTTTAGTGTGGTTCCCACGAATGATCATAGGGAAATGGGAACGCTGCTGAATTGCAACGGAGAAACAAAAAAGGCGTACCGCCTGGCGGTACGCCTTTTTTTACAGCCTGGATTTTTACATCAGGCCGGCTTCTTTATAGTATTTGACAGCCCCATCATGCAGAGGAGCAGAGAGACCATCTTTGATCATCTCTTCTTTTTTCAGGTGTGCAAATGCAGGATGAAGTTTCTTGAACTGGTCAAAGTTGTCGAATACTGCTTTAACTACATTATAAATAACATTTTCAGGAATATCACTGGAAGAAACAAAGGTAGCACCTACACCAAAAGTATTTGTATCTGTGTCCGTTCCACGATACATGCCGCCAGGGATAACAGCTTTACGGTAGTAATCATTGTCAGCAACCAGTTTATCAACTTCAGGACCGTTCACGGTAACCATAACAGCGTCGCAGGAAGTGGTAGCCTCTTTAATTGATCCACTGGGATGACCAGCGGTGAAAACCATGGCATCAATTTTATTGTCACAAAGTGCTTTGGACTGCTCTGAAGATTTCAGCTCAGAAGCAAGTTTGAAATCCTTGTTAGTCCAGCCCAGGGTACCCATAAGGATTTCCATGGTACCACGCTGACCGGAACCTGGATTACCAATATTCACTCGTTTACCTTTCAGATCTTTGAAATCCTTAACACCGGAATCCGCACGGGCAACAACGGTGAAAGGTTCAGCATGAATGGAAAAAACTGAACGAAGTTTCTTGTTTGGTCCTTTTTTCTCAAATTTTGAGGTGCCAGTGTATGCATAATACTGCCAATCAGACTGGGCAACACCCATGTCAAGTTCGCCTGCAGCAATGGCGTTCAAGTTGTAAACAGAACCACCGGTACTCTCAACGGAACAACGGATTCCATGTTCCTTTCTTGTTTTATTCACAAGACGACAGATAGCGCCACCAGTGGGATAGTACACACCTGTCACGCCACCGGTACCAATGGTAATGAATTGTTGACTGGCAAAAGACGGGGTAGAGGCGAGCGCGAACGCGAACCCACAGCAAACAGCGATTTTTGATACAAGTTTCTGCATTGATTTTCTCCTAAAGGATAAATAAATATTTGTATTATGTTTATTCGATGATTGATTCCTGGCAATTTGTTGCTGTGTCTTTTCGTTGACCCCCTTGGTTTTTTTCTTGTGAAAATGGAATATTATTAAATGGAGAGATGCATTTTATATCCTTCCAGGATAGTGAACTTACAGGATAGTCAGTAAAAAATGTAAGCTGTATTGTCCGAAAGTTACAAAATAATTATTCTTATTAAGAAATAATAAAGGGAAATGGAATAGAGCGCAATCACTTTATTGGTTCCCCATGAGTGGGATTTCCCAAAGGAATGCCGGAATAAAAAGAATGCTGCTTTAAATGAAATAGTGGAGAAGCGGTCCATTGCTTCCACTTTTTATCACACGTTTATCAACTCCAAACCGAATAATTTCATCCATATATTGACCCGCTTGTTGAAACGCTGAAATAGAATCATCAGCAAGGCAGAGGTATGAGGCAAAGGCTGAGGCATATGTACAACCAGTTCCATGGAGATTGTTGTTATTTATTCGTTCCCGTCTGGATTCATAAACATTACCATCCTGTTGAACCAGGAAATCACTGATATTCTTTGCGGCTTCATTAACATGACCACCTTTTATGATTACTGCCTTCATAGTGGGGTAAGTGTCTAACAAAGAATGGGCACTGCTTATGGCATCTTCATGTGATTGAATCCGTTTGTTACTGAGAAGTTCCAGTTCATTACCATTGGGGGTGAGGTACGTGACCCTGGTTAAAAGAGAGCTGTTGAGGGCCGAAATCCCAGCCTCAGTCAGCAGCGATGCTCCACTTGTTGCCGCAAGTACCGGGTCGTAAATGATACTCCCGGAAAAAGTGTGGAGTATGCGTCCCAGACATTCAACAATTTCTACAGTTCCTGTCATGCCAATTTTAATATGGGTGACATTGTGATCATCAAGAACAGCCTTGATCTGCGCATAAACAAGGTCTGCAGACACGGGATGGATCTCCCGCACTCCCTGGGAGTTCTGCACTGTAAGGCAGGTAATGGCTGCTGCTCCATACACTCCAATGGAAGTCATGGTTTTCAGGTCAGCCTGGATTCCTGCACCTCCTGATGGATCTGAGCCGGCTATGGTCAGTATTGTTGCTTGGATCACCTTTTAAGAGTCTCGTAGTTTAATGATATTCTTACACCCCACAGGTAAGCGTTAGACTCCGAGGGGGTATAAGGGTTCGGTAAAAAATAACTTGGCATTTTCCGGTCATAAATGTGCTACAGGTTCAGTCGATTTTATATATTCACAACCGCAGCGTAGCTGGCTACGTGAGGATTGTGAATATATAAAATCGGCTGAAGATGTGGTGCAGTTACGAATTGGAAAGTCCAAGTTATTTTTTACCGAACCCTAAGTACCTTATCAGAATGTTTTCTTTGAAAAAAACAAGAAAACATTCTGTAAGGTACTAATGTTTGCATCTCGCTATTCCATCTCTTGCCAAATATAATAAAATGCAATACAATTGCAACATCTTGATCCATCATCAATCATTGTAATCCCATGAAATTTATTAGTGCCTTACAGAATATTTTCTTGTTTTTTTAAAACATATTCTGATAAGGCACTTATCCAGTGAACTGAATTGTTTCCGGTTGAACCGGGTTAGCTAATGCCGCCAAAACCACCTGTCTACGACGAAAGTAAAGTAAAAACCCTCAGTTCACTTGAGCACATCCGCAAGCGTCCCGGTATGTACATCGGACGTCTTGGTTCCGGATCGCATCCTGATGATGGAATTTATATCCTTCTCAAGGAAGTGATCGACAATGCCGTCGATGAATTTATCATGGGAGCCGGCAAAAAAATTAATATCACGATTTCCAATGAAGGACGTGTTCTGGTACGTGATTTCGGCAGAGGGATACCCCTTGGTAAAGTTGTAGATTGTGTTTCCCGAATCAATACCGGAGCCAAGTACAGTACTGATGTTTTTCAGTTTTCTGTAGGCCTGAACGGTGTGGGTACCAAGGCTGTAAACGCCATGTCCGATTATTTTAAAGTCACTGCTTACCGGGAAGGAAAATTTGCCTCTGCGACCTTCAGCAATGGTATCCTGAATGATCAGAAAAAAGGGAAAATTGATGAACCAGATGGTACCCTGATCGAATTTCTTCCTGACCACGAACTCTTCTCCAACTTCAGCTATGATCATGAATATGTAGACAAGAGGCTCTGGCGTTATGCCTATCTCAATGCAGGATTAAAAATCTATCTGGACAAGACCTGCTATCATTCAACTAGAGGGCTTCTTGATTTACTGGACAAGGAACTTGGTGGACAGAATATCTACGAGCCTGTCTATTATCAGGATGCCACCCTGGAATTTGCTTTTTCTCACAGTGAAGGATACAGCGACACCTACTACAGCTTTGTTAATGGAACCTACACCAGTGAAGGTGGCACCCATCTTTCTGCCTTTCGTGAAGGAGTCCTGAAGGGTGTTAATGAGTTTTCCAATAAAAAATTTACAGGAAATGATGTTCGCGACGGCATCGTTGGTACCCTGTCAGTAAAAATCGTAGAACCTGTTTTTGAATCCCAGACCAAAAATAAACTTGGCAACACAGATATCCGCGCCTGGATAGTTAATAAAGTAAAAGACGTAGTTTCCGCAGCCCTGTATAAAGACACAGAACTTGCTGATCGGCTGATGGAAAAAGTACAGCGCAATCAAAAAGTACGAAAAGAATTACAGAGTGTCCGTAAAGAGGCCAAAGCTAAAGCCCGCAAGGTGGCCCTCAAGATTCCACAGCTCAAAGACTGCAAGCACCACCCAACACGGAACAAGCCATCTGCCAAAGGCAAAGAAAATATGATCTTTATTACAGAGGGTCAGTCTGCTGCCGGGTCTATTGTTTCATCCCGCGAGCCCTTAACCCAGGCCGTGTTTTCACTTAAGGGCAAGCCCATGAATGTGCTTGGTCAGAAACTGGCGCTGCTGTATAAAAATGATGAAATGTATTCTCTCATGCGTGCCTTGAATATTGAAGAATCCATCACTGATCTGCGTTTTGACAAAGTTATTCTTGCAACCGATGCTGATGTGGACGGCTTGCATATCCGCAACCTTCTCCTAACTTTTTTTCTCCACTATTTTGAGCCGTTAGTGAAGCTTGGCCATGTGTATATCCTTGAAACTCCGATTTTTCGGGTACGAACAAAAAAGGAAACACATTACTGCTATACAGAGAAAGAAAAGGAACAGGCAACCAATAAACTTCAGGGTAGAGGCAAAGTAAAAAAGGTTGTTGAGACCACCCGTTTTAAAGGTTTGGGTGAAATATCGCCAAAAGAATTTAAACAGTTTATTGGTCCTGATATTATTCTCAAGCAGGTGGATATGGGGTCGGTGAGTGAGGTGTCCGAAGTGCTTTCTTTTTACATGGGAAAAAACACCCCTGATCGTAAGACATACATCATGGAAAATCTTTTATAAAACTTCTACGTACAGGCACCAGTGGAATCACAGCAAGGAAAACTAAAGCAGCTTTTTGAATATAACTTTCTGGAATATACTTCCTACGTTATCAAAGAACGAGCTATTCCAGATATCAATGACGGACTGAAACCTGTCCAGCGCCGCATTCTGCAGACCTTATTCAATATGGATGATGGTCGTTATCATAAAGTTGCCAATGTTGTTGGCGCTACGATGAAACTGCATCCCCATGGTGACCAGTCCATCTTTGCCGCTCTTGTGAATCTTGCCAATAAGGGCTACCTCATTGACAGGCAGGGAAATTACGGAAATATTTTTACAGGGGACGCAGCCTCAGCACCCCGTTATATCGAATGTCGGCTCTCACCACTCGCTCGTGAGGTCATGTTCAACAAAGCCCTCACCGAGTTTGTCGATTCCTATGATGGAAGGATGCAGGAACCGGTAACCCTGCCATGCAAAATCCCCTTGTTGTTGCTCCAGGGAGCAGAAGGGATTGCAGTGGGAATGGCCACAAAGATCATGCCCCATAATTTCTGTGAACTGTTAGAAGCACAGAAAAAAATACTGCAGGGCGAAGAAGTAACACTCTATCCGGACTTTCCCCAGGGAGGGATGGTGGATGTCTCTTTATATGACCATGGAAACGGTAAAATTCGTTGCCGGGCAAGGATGGAAGAGGCCAACGAGAAAACTATCCTCATAAAAGAAATTCCTTACACCACAACCACGCAATCACTTATCGATTCTGTGGAAAAGGCCGCAAAAGCAGGTAAAATAAAAATCATCTCCATCAATGATTATACTGCAGAAGAGGTGGAGATAGAGATAAAACTTGCCCGGGGCATTTACGCCAAAGACACCATCAAAGCTCTGTATGCCTTTACTGACTGCGAAGTGCCAATCAGTCCCAACCTGACTCTTGTCCAGGATGGTGTGCCCCGCACAGAAACAGTGGAAGAGGTTTTACAGTACAACACAAAAAAACTGCTGGCTGATCTTACCAAAGAACTGGAAATTGATAAAAAACGTTTGGAAGATAAGCTTCATGCAAGGCTGCTTGAACAGATATTTATCGAAGAACGGCTCTATAAAAGTATTGAAGAGAAAACCAGCTACAAGGCTGTAATTAAAAGTGTTGACGAGGCATTGGAAGCATTCACCCAGGAATTGAAACAACCAGTTGTAACCGAGGATATCGAAAAGCTCCTTGAAATTCGCATTAAACGTATATCCCGATATGATATCAATAAGCAGAAGAAAGAAATTAAAGCCATTCGTGGTGATATCAGAACCATCAAAAAGTATCTTAAAGATATGGTGGGTTACACCACGTCTTTTATTGATTCAATCTTAACAAAATATGGAGAAGAGTATCCCAGGCTTACAGAAATTAAGGAATTTACCGAGGTCAGTGTTCGCAGAGTGGCTTTATCCAACCTTACTGTCAGTTATAACAGGGAAGAGGGCTTTCTTGGCCATCAGATAAAGGTAAGTGAAGAAAAAGCAGAGTTTTCCATCACCTGTTCAGAATATGATCGACTGTTTCTGCTCTATGAAACTGGTGTATATAAGATCATTCAGGTGACTGATAAACTTTTTGTCGGACACGACATCCGTTGGGTAGGAAAGCTTAAGAAAAAGCTGATTTTTAACATGGTGTACCGGGAAGGAAGGGAAAATCTCTGCTATGTAAAACGATTTGGTACGCCAAAATTTATTCTCGATAAAGAGTATAAGCTTTTTGATGCGCACAAGCGATCAAAGATTCTGCTGCTTCTTTTTGGTGAGAATAAAAGTGCCCGGGCCAGCCTCATGCCTTCTTCCAGAGCGAAATCCAATCTGGTTGAGATCTTTTTTGATGAATATATTGTAAAAGGACCAGGTGCCAAAGGAAAACGGGTCTCCCCCCGGAGGGTTCGGCGGGTAGTTGACACCACGGGCAAAAAACCGCTGGAGAAAAAAGTTAACCTTACCTTACCTGGAATGGGAGTCTCTCCTTCAGAGTCACAGGAAAAAAATCAGGGGGATGACTCTGGGAAGGTGTCAGATTCGGGCGCAAACAAACAGTAGATCCAAAAAAGTGCTTGCAATGAAGGAGCAAGGACTTAGCCCTGCCAATCTTGTAACATGGTGTGTGAGAATGGGAAAAATAAGTTTCTTCAGCAGTATCCTGATTTTAATTTCTTTAAGCGTTACCTGTGCCTATGCTGCGGGTGATAAGGTTTATACAGATGAAGAGGTGTCAGCTAAAAATGCAATAGTGTATGACAATGCACTTAACACACCTGTAAATGGTATCCTCAAACAATATTTTGAATCAGGAATATTAAAAAATGCAACTCAGTACAAGAATGGAAAAAAAGACGGGGTTAGCAATATATATAACAGATCAGGTGTTTTGCTATGGGAAATTCCTTTCAAGGATGGAGAGAAAAATGGTGTTGCCAGGAAACATGGTCAAACTGGAGCATTAATAGCTGAAATCCCTTTCAAGGAAGGAAAAATAAACGGTGTGGAAAAACACTACTATCAATCAGGAAAACTAAAAGAAGAAATACCCTATACGGATAACGAAATAAATGGTGTTAGAAAATGGTATTCTGAATCGGGTGAACTGGAGAAAGAGCGTTTGTACAAAGATGATAATGTATGTACAGCAAAGGAATAGCAACTAGTGCGTCGTCTCATTGAATTAATGCTTCCTTTTCGCAATTCAACGTATTTGCAAGCGCAGTATTAATTGTTTCGGCTAGAATAAAACCGTAAATTTCACTTCAAAACAAGGTAACACTTTTCCTACAATCATGCAGGAGAAGTGCTATGACCCAAAAGCGACATTTTAGCCAGGAAGAAAAATACGCCATTTTGATAAGCGCCCAGGACATCGGCGTTGGGTGGAACGGGGTCAGGAACGGAACGGGGTCAAGTCTCATTTTAGCATAGTTCACCTTTTTAAGGTATAGCGCAAAATGAGACTTGACCCCGTTTTACGTTTCTATCAATCAGGAAAACTAAAAGAAGAAATACCCTATACGGATAACGAAATAAATGGTGTTAGAAAATGGTATTCTGAATCGGGTGAACTGGAGAAAGAGCGTTTGTACAAAGATGATAATGTATGTACAGCAAAGGAATAGCAACGATCGCTTAATGGTCTATACCTAAGGCGGTTGGCCAAAATAAATCATCCAAAAAAAACCTGTATTGATCATGCATATACTGTTGGGTTAATGTCGACGAAATACTTCCCGAGTGTAGGGTGTCGTAAAATTCGTTGCTCATATTTTTGCATTTCGTCCTTGGTTAATTTTACTCCGG
>JAYEOK010000175.1:0-4014 GCA_034722915.1 Thermodesulfobacteriota bacterium
AGAAATAACGTAAATATTCGGCTAGCACCCCATCTTCGCCCGATCCAGCTTTTTCGCATATGAACCAATATAGCTCTCAAGCCGGCTTGAGCGAACCTGGGGTACTATCCAAACATTTACAATTGATGGATTGTAGCACTAGTTTTCCTTCAACCCGAATATTTACGAAATAACATGGCAGGTTTTATGGACATTCCTGGCACAATTGTACAACAGGGTATGTCAGAAGTACTATGGTAAGGAATCAGCCTATATGCGTATCTTTGAGGCCAACCGTGAGGTTATCAAAGATCCTGATAAAATTTATGTCGGTCAGAAAATTCGTATCTCTATTGACTGATACGCAGGCATTTCTGCGATTAGAAAAAGGGAAAACACAAGCGGGATAGTCACAAATTACATTCTGTGATGACCCGGTTGTTTTATTTTGTTTAAACAATATTACACCATGAGGAATGAGTCCCATGACAATGAAAGTTGATTACACCACCGAGGAATGGAGAACGTTACTGCAGGCAGTAGGGGCAGCCGGGGTTTATATTATAATATCTGATCCTAATTTTGTGATCGGCAGCATGAAGGAGGGATTGGCTGTTGCCCGTAGTATTTTCGATAAAGAGAAAGAAGAGAACGGTGACCTGCTGTCTGCTCTTCTTCCTGAGTTCAAGGACAAAGAGATGGCTAAGCAGGCTCGTCTGGAGTATGAGAAAAAAGATGTGGCAACCGTCAAGCAGACATCCCTTGATGCCTTGAAGGACGCCGCTGCCATTCTTGAACAAAAGGCAAGCCCTGAGGAAGCAAAAGAGATGAAAACCTGGCTTTATGAGGTGAGCGTCAAAACAGCTGAGGCTGCCAAGGAAGGAGGATTTCTCGGATTTGGCGGCACAAGGGTAAGTCCGGAAGAAGAGGTAGCGTTAAAGGAGATTGCCGAAGTACTCGGTGTTACGCCTTGATGAAATATTCTGTGCAGACGGATGTCCGGTACTGATACCGCACTTTTTTCAGCTGAAGTATTTTTTTCCGGAAAAATTTGTAATAGCGTTAAAACGCCATGGGCTTATCCGAAAGGGGATTTTCGGATAAGCCCATGGTATGGTTGGTTGTTCGTAACCGATAGTTAGGAACGTACAATAAATAACTTGATAGCATAGGAATTTTCATTTTTTTCGAAGCTTAAAAAAATGAATACCGAACATTAAAAGACGAATATCGAATATCGAACAGGTAAGCGAAGACTCCGAGGAATGTCGAACCGCAGAAGGGGAAAAGCCCTTGATCCGTCGTTTTTTATTCCGATCGATATTCGATATTCCTTGTTCGACATTCTCTTTTTAAAACCCGCCCAAAGAGCGCTAAGCTCAACAAATTAATATTTTTTTCCGTCTTCTGTGTTGCTCGTTGCTCACGTAACCCGTTATGCTCCCGCCTCGCGCCTTGAATACGAAAAAAACTCCTATTAATTTTTGTTCAAGTTATTTATCTCCCGTTCCTTAGTAATGCAATTGATTACGGATACTCCTGGCCAAACCATATCTCACGAATTTCCTGGTATGTGCCATCTTCAATCAATTTTAGTAAAATTCTGTTGATATTCTCTCTATATCGATTTCCCTCAGCCATTGCTATGGCATAGTTCTGCTTGGCAAATGTGGCGTCGAGAACCCGTTCTCTGCCTTTCCCGTCATGTTCCTGGTAGTATTGCAGTGCTGGCCGGTCTCCTACCACTGCATCGAGTTGTCCATCGTGTAACTGATTACACGCGTCTTTAATGGATGCAAACGTATGCAACTTTTTCACCCCAAGTTTTTCAATAAAGTCATGGCCCGTACTTCCGTCAACCACTCCAACGTGGTGGCCAACCAGATCCATAGGGCCTGTAATGGATGTTTGCAGCTTCTGCAGGGTGATATTTGAAGAAATATTAGCAACAAAGATGGCAAACAGCGGCAGCGAAACAATGATTACAATAATGGACAATATGCGACCTGTTGTACTTTTGGGAGTGAAGTCGCCATAGCCGACCGTACTGGCAGTAACAATGCTCCAATACAATCCCTCAAAAATTCCAGGCAGATAGTTATGATGAAAGGTATGGCTGGTGCGCCGTTCTGCCAGCCAGATAACATGGCCGGAAATTATCAGAAACAACAGAAAGAAACCGGCCGTACGCAACCGTTGTACATTGAAAAATGAGTAGAGGAAGGCGGACATGGAAAAATGTTCGTTATCCGGCACAAGAATACTGAGACCGGTGTGAAAATTGGAATAACTGAAATCAATCTTTTCTTCCCGATCTTTTGTTACAGAAATTGCGCCAATGGCAAGGTCAATCCTGCCGTTCATAATGTCATCAAGAGTATGGGATATTCCCTGGCTTGGAACATAGGTAAAAGTAACCCCAATCTCCTTGCTGATTGCCTTCCAGAGATCTATGGAAAATCCGGTTGGCTCCTGATCCGGATCTTTTTCGTTAAGGAAAATAAAAGGTTTAATCGAACGTATGCCGATCCTGATATCTGGTTTTTCCTCTGTATTATCCGCTGCCGGGGCAACCCCGGTGAATGGTGCAAGACAATAGATAAAGCATAAGAACAGAGTAAGAGGTATTGTTTTTATTGAAATAGTCATTGTATCTCTTTAAAATAGTGATCCTGTATAGCCTTCCATCCCGGCTCGCGACGCACTTCCAGCAGTGAGCGGTTTAACTCTTCCTGGCGGTGATGGTTTTCCGGGAGGACCATGCCATAGTTCTGTTTTTCAAATACAGCCGGCAGTACAATTATACCCTGGAATTGATTTTCCTGATGGCCTTTTTTGAGGAGATAACGAAGTACCGGCGCATCGGAAACAACTGCATCCAGTTTTTTTGCTTCCAGATCAATGAGCATCGCTTTTTTAGTGTCATATTCTGTATAAACAACTTCGATTTTGTTAAGGTATTGTGCTGATGTGGATTTTTTTGTCACTCCGACCCTGATGTTGTGCAGATCCTGTGGCCCGTTGATCCGCCCTTTTAGTTGCTGGGTTGTGAGGACAGAGGCAATCATGGCAGTCACACCGGCAACAATAAAGGTACTGCTTATGGCACCGACAACCACAAGCAGGCGGCCCGGCATTGTTTGCAGGTTCCAGTAGGATGGGGGGCCCTTGGTAACACACAGGAGGCCGGGGATCAGAGCTTCAATGACTTTGTTGAAGCCATGCTGGGCAATATATAACTTATCGTTCACCTTATGCTCAAAAAACCAGAGAAAGATGGAAATGAGAGTGGAGATGGCAAAAATTATTCCCAATACCTGGAGAAATTTTTTATTCAAAAAAATATTCAACAGGTTGGTTAGCGGGCTTACCTGATGGGTGGCAATAGCGAGATTGGTTTCAAAAAAGGAGTGGCTGAAATCAAGGTACATCTCTCGTTCCGGGGTAATTGAAGTACAGGACACACCGGCTGCTGCTTTCCCATCTCTCACTGCATCAAGCATCCCCTGCAGGCTGTACTCCTTCAGCCAATAGTCAAAGTTGTTTTTTTGGGCTACCTGATCTAAAAGGTAGATACTCAGGCCTGAGTATCCTTTTTCACTTTTATCATCCTTGATGACAAAAGGTGGACATTCGTGAATGGCAATGGGAAGTGGTACTTTTTTCTCCTGGCTGAGACCAGTGGACGGAACCATACAGAATAGAGCAGAGAAAAAGATAATCGAGCTGATTATGTATGAACGATATGAGAATTTTGTAACTATTTTTTGCATGCAGGACATAGCTTAAAGTTGTTAACTTATAATTATAATGAATAGATAAAAAATCGAATTTTAGTACCTTACAGAATATTTCCTTGGAGTCGAAGTTTATACCCTGTCTCTTTAGTGCCTTACTCCTGAAAAGCTGTAATAAAAAACAAGAAAATCTGTATTTATATTTTAATCAAAAGGTTACAAGCACCCTCAGATAGCGAACGTAGAGAGACCTTCGAGGTACTTATACCCCTCAGGGGGGTACTGAAAAGAGTCAGGC
>JAYEOK010000175.1:4114-34565 GCA_034722915.1 Thermodesulfobacteriota bacterium
GTCCGCTTTCCTTGCAAATGCATGGGCCATGGCAGCAATGTAGAGTGCCTGTTTGTCGGAGAAATGGTGGTACAGGGTAGGGGCCGTGAGGCCAACTGTTTTGGCAATGGTTCGCATGGAAATACCATTGAAACCAGCATGGGCAAAGAGAGGGATAGCTGTTTCCAGGATATCTGTTTTTGTTGTCGGGGTATTCCTTTTCATATCGTTTCGTCTGTTTGTGCTTCCTGCACTGTGCTCTCCGGTTTTTGTACTTCTGAAACCCATCCTCCACCCAATGCCTTATAAAGCCGAATCAGGTTAGCCGTAACGCTTCCTTCACTCTGGGCCAGTTCATCTTCAAAATTTATCTGGGCCCGCTGGGCGTCCAGGACATTGCTGAAATCAACCAGTCCTGCCTGGAACTGATCCTCAGCCAGCTGAGCAGCGCTTTGGGAAGCAGAAGTTGCCGCACGCAGGGATTCCATTCTCTGCTGTTCCCTGGCATAGGCAACCAGGGTATTTTCAACTTCTTCAAGGGCCTTGAGCAGTGTCGTTTCATAAGAAATCAGGGCTTGTTCCTGCCGGGCATTCTGGACCTCAATATTCTGACGAATAGCACCACCCTGGAACAGATTCCAGGAGATGCCAGGGCCTATGCGCCATATCTGGCTGGCTGAATCAAAAAAATTACTACTGGAAAGGGACTCAAGGCCAATGGTGCCCAGGAGGTGAAATTTTGGATAGAGATCTGCTGTGGCTACTCCAATCCTGGCCGTCTGGGCAGCAAGATTTCGTTCAGCCTGGCGGATATCCGGACGGTGGCGAAGGGCCTCTGCCGGAACTCCAACTGCCACAGAGGCTGGTATCACCGGGATTGCTTTTTCTTTGGAGAACTCCTCTGCAAGAGATCCAGGTCTTTGGCCCAGCAGCACAGCCAGACGATTTTTTGCTGCCTCAAGACCAATGTGCAGAGTGGAAATATGGGAACGGGTACGTTCGAGATTGTAGAGCGATTGCTGCACAGGCAGCTCATTGATAAGACCGGCTTCAAAGCGTGATTGATTGAGCTCGTAGGTGTGCTGTTGCGATTTGATATTTGCCCTGGTCTGGATCAGGCGGGTCTGGTAGGTGCGCAGTTCCACATAGTTCAGGGCTACCTCTGCCATCAGGCTCACCAGCACATCATGCAGGTTCTCCTGGCTGGCTTCAAGCTCGGCCTGGAATGCCTCCACCAGACGGCGTGTTCCACCAAAGATATCCAATTCCCAGCCAGCATCAAAACCAGCTGTATACAAATCATGCTCCCCGCCTTTCCCGCTAATCCCGTTTTCACTGCTGCGATATTTAGAGACTGAAGCATTTCCGGATAAGCTAGGGAAGAGTGAGGATTGGCTTATTCCCCGTAATGCTCTGCCTTCACGAACCCGGGCCTGGGCATTTTTGAGATCAAGGTTGGATTGGACTGCCCGGCCAATCAAACTGTTCAAGTCATGGTCGTTCAGTGTAAGCCACCAGTTAGCCAGGGTTTCAGGAGTTACTTTTTCAGCATGCAGGCCGCCGGCAAGAACACTGTGCCATGCTTCCGGAGCGTCAGGTTCTTCCCTGGTGTAGTCAGGGCCCACCAGGGCACAGCCAGTGAAAAGCAGATTGATACAAACAGCCAATACAATCAGGAATGTTCCCTTGGATCGTTTATTTTTCATCAGTTTTTCCCTTGTCCCTATGGCCAATCCTCCAGGCAGTCCCTTTCTCTCTGGCAGTCTGGAAGAAATAGTAGAATGCAGGGATGAGAAAAATACCAATCATGGTTGAAACCACCATGCCGGAGAATACAGTAATACCGATAGCCCGACGGCTGCCTGCGCCGGCACCAGTTGCAATGATCATTGGCGCAATACCGAGAATAAAGGTAAAGGAAGTCATCAGCACCGGACGAAAGCGGATTTTTCCTCCATCCACGGCAGCTTTAGCTATGGTCAAGCCATCCTCTCTCCGCTCTTTGGCAAATTCAACAATGAGAATGGCATTTTTGGCAGAGAGACCCACCAGCAGTATTAATCCGATCTGGGCATAAATACTGAGGGGAAGGCCTGTGAGCCATAACCCTGCAAGGGCACCGAGAATGGCCACCGGGATTGAGGTAATAATGGCAAAGGGGATATTCCAGCTCTCATACTGGGCCACCAGGAAGAGATAGGCAAAAAGCAGGGCCAGGCCAAAGAGTAGTTCCACCTGACCAGTGGCTTTTCGTTCTTGAAAAGACATGGAAGACCAGTCATAGCCATATCCCGGGGGCAGTATTCTGGCTGCCAGCTCTTCCATGGCATCCATTGCCTGACCTGAAGAAAAACCAGGGGCGGCATTGCCTCTGAAATCTGCGCTGACATACTGATTATAGCGTTTGACGATCTGTGGACCAATGATTGTGGATAAGGTCGCAAGGCTGCTCATGGGGACCATTTTGTCATCATTACTCCGTACGTACAGTTTATTGATATCCTCAATGCTCTGCCGGTAAGGAGCCTGGGCCTGTACTTTTACCTGGTAGGTACGGCCATGCAGGTTGAAATCATTGACATAGGCAGATCCGAGCTGGGCCTGGAGGGTGTCGAAAATTCGATTCACCGGTACTTGCAGAAATTCAGCCTTGGTGCGGTCGATATCAAGGAATATTTGCGGGGTATTTGCAGTGTAGGTTGAAAAAACCCGCATCAGTGCCGGATCCTGGTTGGCAGCAATCATCATGGCCATGGTCAGACCGAAGAGCTCCTGTGGATTTTGTCCTTCCAGGGCCTGGAGCCGAAAATCAAATCCTCCGGCACTGCCCATACCGATAATGGGTGGTGGCGTAAAGGCAAAGCTATTGGCCGTGGACAGGGCGGCCAGTTGCCCCTGAGCCTGGCCGACAATGGCATCCAGCTGCAGTTCAGGGCGCTTACGCTCATCCCAGGGCGCAAGAATGGCAACACCCAGTCCCACATTATCCGCATCGCCGCTGAGCAGACTGAAACCAGCAACACCAATTACATCATCGACTCCACTGATAGCGCTGATATCTGTAGTGATTTTCTGCATTACATTCATAGTGCGGGAGAGAGACGCAGCTTCAGGTAACTGAATATTCATAAAGAAATAGCCCTGATCCTCCTGAGGCAGAAAACTGGTCGGACTTTTTGAAAAGAGAAACCAGGTACTGCCAAGAGTGGCAACAAAAATCAGCAAGGCTGCAACGAGCCGGCGAATCAGCAGACTGGAACCGGTCACATAGCCTTTACGGGCCATATTAAGAAAGCGGTTAAACCAGGCAAATGGTCCCCGGCTGGCCGGTTTATTATTTTTCAATACCGTAGCACACATGGCAGGACTTAAGGTAAGGGCACAGATGGATGAAATCAGTACGGCTGTACACATGGTTACGGCAAACTGTTTATAGAGTTCACCGGTGATGCCAGGCATAAAGGCTACCGGTACGAATACAGCCAGGAGAACAAGAGTGGTGGCAATGATCGGCCCGCTAACCTGAGCCATGGCCCGCACAGCCGCTTCTTTAGGGGCCAGCTGTTCCTCGGCCATTACCCGGTACACATTTTCCACCACCACGATGGCATCATCCACCACCAGGCCGATTGCCATGATAAGGGCAAAAAGTGAAATGGTATTTGCACTGTAGCCGAGAGCCAGCAGCACACCAAAGGTACCAATCAAAGATACAGGTATGGTTACAGCTGGAATAAGCGTTGCCCGCCAGTCCTGGAGAAATATAAAAACCACCATGATAACCAGAAAACTTGTGAGACCAAGGGTCAGCAGGATTTCATCAATTGCTGCTGAAACATATTTGGTGGTATCAAGGATGATCTTGTAATCCATATCCGATGGCATTCGTTTGCCAAGGAGTTCAAGCTCTGCCTTGACTGCATCCATAGTCTCCAGAGCATTGGCATTTGAGGATCGATAGAGGGCAATGGTTGCTGCCGGGGTTCCGTTCAGAGTTGACTGATGATTATAGGATTTAGCAGCAAGCTCCACATCGGCGATATCACGTACCCGCACCAGGCCGCCCTGATCATTACGTCGGATGACAATATTTTTATACTCTTCAATATCGGTCAGTCGCCCCTTGGCCCGCAGGGTGTATTGCATCTGCTGCTTACCGGCCTGTGGTTCTCTGCCAATGGAACCAACTGCAGCCTGGACATTCTGCCTGCGGATGGCATTGATAACATCATCAGCAGTCAAAGCCAGGGCTGTCAAGCGTTCCGGGTTCATCCAGATGCGGACACTGTATTCCTTTTCTCCAAAGATCATAATGTCACTGACCCCGCTCAAACGAACCAGGGAATCTTTAACATTGCTGCTGACATAATTCGAGAGAAAGAGCATATCACGGCTTTTTTCCGGTGAATAAAAGCTGACTATCGCCATGATATCAGAAGAGCGTTTACGGATATTAATGCCCTGGGCAACCACTTCCTGCGGCAGTTTTGCTGTGGCCAGCTGCACACGGTTCTGAAGGTTTACCTGGTTAATGTCAGGATCGGTGCCCACTGCAAAGGTAACACTTAACTTGTAAAGACCAGTGTTGGAACAGGAAGAAGACATGTAGAGCATATTGTCAACGCCATTCACCTCCTTTTCAATGGGGGCTGCCACGGTATCAGCCAGCACCTGAGAACCGGCACCGGGGTAGATGGCGGTAACGGTGATCTCAGGCGGAGTGATCTGCGGATACTGGGCAACCGGGATGTTGAACATGGCAATCACCCCGATTAAGGTGATAAATATCGAGACCACTGCTGCCAGGCGGGGGCGATTGATGAAGATCCGTGAAAACATGGTTATTTTTCCTCTGTTTTGCTGTCGGATACGACCTGTACAGTCTGGCCGGGGCGAACCTTCTGGATTCCCTGGGCAATGATTGTCTCACCCGGGGTAAGCCCTGATTCAACTGCCTGCATGGTTCCCGCGATAACTCCAACAGTGACAGGACGGACAACGACCTGGCTTTCCTTATCCACCATCATCACATAATGACCCTGCTGGTTTACTAAAATTGCTGTTTGCGGTACCACCGGCAGCATCCTGGGATTGCTGCGACTCACCATAACCGTGACATACTGACCCGGCAACAGGCTGAGATCGGGATTGGGAAACAGGGCTCGTACAGCAATAGTGCCTGTGGCAGGATCCACCTGATTATCGATAAAGTCTATCTGACCATCGGCTTTGAGGATGGTCCCGTCTGCAAGTTTGAGCCGTGGAGTAAGTGCAGGACTGTTTATATTTTGACCAGTGTCATGAAGGGTCATCTGGATGGCAGCCAGATCATTTTCACTAAGAGAATAACGTACCCGGATAGGATCAAGCTGGACAATACGAGCCAATACTCCGGAAGCAGGGTTCACCAGATTTCCTTTAGTATACGTCGTATGGCCGATACGGCCGCTGATTGGAGCAGTAATTGATGTGTAAGCAAGGTTGATGCGGGATGTGGCAAGATTGGCCTTTGTTTGTTCGAGTTGGGCCTTTGCCCGAAGTTCTTCGGCCACTGCATTATCAAGATCTGTTGCAGATATACCGCCCTTTCGCACAGTTTTTGCGCGTTTTAAATATTGACGTGATTTGCTGAGAGTTGCCTCGGCCTGTGCAACCATGGCTTTATCCGCCGCAACCCTTGCCGCGTAAGATGCCTGTTCAATACGGTAAAGCAATTCGCCAACCTGTACATCACTCCCTTCCTTGAAAGCAACCTCTTCCAGAAAACCTTCAACCCTTGCCCGTAAGTCAACCGCCTGTACAGCCTCCATGTGCCCTACATATTCAAGTGGGGGATTAACATCCTGCAAGCTTACTGACGCTACCTCTACCATGGGAGGAGGCCCACCCGGTCCTGGAGGACCAGCCTGGCTTTTACCAGGGAAGGCCAGCAATAGAAGAAGAGTCGACAATACAGCAAACTGACTGAGGTGCAATGGGCTGAATTGAACAGACGAGCGCAGGCAAATGTTTCTGGATTTCCAGCCATACATCATTGCCGAGATGACTCTGCCGTTATGGGGTACTCCGGTTCTATGCACCATTGTTTTTCTGGCTCCTCTCTCTACAAACAGTTTGTTCGTTTTTTTGAAATGCTGCCTTTTCATAACCTGATCTGCTGCAAAAACAACTTACATCCGGGGCAGGATTGGTTGAGACGCACATCCTATTTTTCCCTACCGAACGTTCGGTAACAATTAACCGGAAAAAATCTTTACGGCAACTATTAAATTATGAGGTAACTAAAAATTGGGGAGTAGCAGAGTGTAAAACAGGTAACGTGAGGCGCTAATTATTCAACATCAAAACAATAACTTTTTAAAAGGCAAGGTTCCTGAGAAATGCAAAAATAGCATTTAGCAGCAGTTTATTGATTATGGAAACATGACTTTGACGTTCCCCCTGCCTAATGGTGAAAAAAGATTTCTTCTCTTTTACTTTTATGCTATCATTTTCGGTAAATTATACCAAGCAAACGAACGTGTCGGTGAGTAAGTAGTAATTATTATCGATGACATGTGAAAACAGGTAGCATTCAGCAGTATCTCGATATTACAGTATCTTACCTCCTTAGCTTGACGGCTATGCTCTCCAAGGGTGTTGATGCATCAATGCCAATCATTTTTATCGGTGTTGTTGTTCCGGTGCTTGGCTACACCCTTTTTACGAACTGGTTCAAACAGGCAACTGTAGATCAAAGTTCTTGAAAAATATTATTTTGTTACTATGGGTAAACTGTCCTACTCCAGAGGTAATGATCAAAACTAGATAACAAAGGAGATTTTTTGTGAGTCATCTTACAGATCCAAAGACAGCAAGAGAGAAAAGAGCTCTTGCCAGGAAACTAAAAAAAGTGGAAAAAAAGGCTCGGAAGGAAGCAATTAGCGAGCGTCCTTCCTTTAAAGGCCTGCAGATTAGACCCACCGCCACATTTGAAGATGATGCAGAAGAGAGAGAGCCGGGTGACACTAATCTGGTGGGATTCGGTTTTGATATTCATCCCTATGTTACCTTTATGTCCACCTCCATACTGGTGGTCTTTATTCTGTTAACCTTAATGTTTCAACAGAATACCTCTGCGTTTTTTGAACAGGCCATGTCCTTGATTACTACAACCACCGGCTGGTTTATGATTTTGGTATGTAACATATTCATTCTGGCGGGATGTTATTTTGCCTTTGGCAGGTTCGGATCAATTCGTATCGGTGGCAAAGATGCCAAACCTGAATTTTCCACTCCGGCCTGGTTTGCCATGCTGCTCAGCGCCGGCATGGGGATTGGTTTGATGTTCTGGAGCGTGGGGGAACCCATGTATCATTATGCGTCTCCTTCGCCGATGTTTGCTGGGGTGGAACCGTTAACACCCATGGCAGCCCAGGCTGCCATGGGTGTAACGTATTTTCACTGGGGTCTGCATCCCTGGGCCATTTACGCCATAGTCGGCCTTGGCCTTGCCTTTTTCGCCTATAACCGCGGCCTGCCTCTGACCATCCGTTCCATTTTTTATCCCCTGCTTGGAGAGAGGATTTACGGGACATGGGGAAATGTGATTGATGTTCTTTCAGTGCTGGCGACACTGGTTGGACTGGCAACATCGCTTGGACTTGGAGTACAGCAACTCAATGCCGGATTAAATTTCCTTTTTGGAATTGATGTAAGCACCACCACCCAGGTGATTCTGATTGCCGTCATCACCGGATTTGCTACTCTCTCAGTAATATCTGGACTTGACAAAGGTGTAAAGCTGCTCAGCCAGGGGAACATGATACTCGCTGCTGTCTTTATGCTGTTTCTTCTTATTGTCGGCCCCACCATAGATATTCTGGGTGGATTGACCCAGAACCTTGGCTATTATCTTTATATCCTTCCCGAACTCAGCCTCTGGACTGAAACCTTTCTTGAAAGCAACTGGCAGGGTTCCTGGACTGTATTTTACTGGGCCTGGTGGATTTCCTGGTCACCATTCGTTGGGATGTTTATTGCCCGCATATCCAAAGGCCGTACAGTCAGAGAGTTTATCCTCGGAGTCATTTTGATCCCGACCCTGATCTCTTTTGTCTGGATGTCGGTATTTGGTGGAGCCGCGATTTCTCTACAGGGCAGCGGAGCTGCAGATATTGTCGGCGCCGTAAAGGATAACGTGGCAACCGCCATGTTCGTGATGCTGGCAAATTTCCCGCTTTCGCAACTGTTATCGCTTATAGCCATGCTGCTGATAATAATTTTTTTTATAACCTCTTCAGATTCAGGATCTCTGGTAATTGATCATCTGACCTCTGGCGGCAAACTGGATTCGCCTGTTCCGCAACGGGTATTCTGGGCAGTTATGGAAGGTGTAATAGCTGCAGTACTCCTGATAGGTGGTGGGCTGACAACCCTGCAAACCGCTTCGGTATGTACCGGCCTCCCTTTTGCAATGGTACTTCTTGTGGCCGTTTTTTCTATGTATCTCGGTTTTTCAGAAGAGTTGTATGTGGAAAATGCGGTACAACGTGCAGTGGAAAGTGCCGTTGATGAACACAATCTCGCAGAAGTTATTGAGGCTACGGTTCAGGATGAAATACAAGACTTACAAGACTTGTCGATTTTTAAATAAGTAAACTGAGCTTGAGTATGGGCCCGGCAAGAAATAACTTATCATTTTAGAGGGGGCACTATAACACATCTTAACGCAATCTCAAACAGCCAAAATCCTCAAAATAGCCAGCTATTCCTGCGGTTTTGTCTGTTCGAGATTGCGTCAACCTGTGTCACATTGACATCCTCAAAATACCAAGTTATTTCTTGCCGGGCCCTATAGGAAAAATCAGAAAAAGAGGATATCTATTTGCAGTATCAGGTTGTTGGCCGTCACAGAAAATTGCGATTGGCAGTGAGGGTTTTATTGAGAAGATACAGCAGCAACCTGGTTTGCGAGTCAAGGACCACTCGGTTATCTCAGAGGAGGAAGACCGAAAAATATCAAGAAATGGATCTGTCCCGTTTTTAGCATGTGTCAGAATGTATAGATTCAAACAGATTTATTTTATTTTTCAGGAATAGGTGATTGCTGTCTGCCGGGAACTGGCAGAAGAACACGGAAAGTGAATTTCCTGGTGCCCTAAGCATTATGAAAAGATGTCTTTTCGTTAGTGCCTTACTCGTTAATTCCTGTCATAAAAAACAGGTAAGCGTAGACTCCGAGAAAATGAAAAGCTCGTTTAACGTTAGCAAGGTGTACATACCAACAAGGCACTTATACCCCTCAAGGGGGTACTGAAAAGAGTGCCGGCCTCACTTACCGTTTACCGGTGTTAGTTTTCTTCTGCGTTGGAAACTGCATGATATACCCGGGCAAGAGGGATTTGATGACTCTCTGCAATCTTTCTGCAGGCATCATATTCAGGATAAATTACCACACCCTGTGGTGTCTGTACCCTCTTTGCTATAATATTTCCCCATGGTGTGGAGACCGTAATGGCTTCCCGGACAAGGATCATACGTTCTTCTTTTCGGAAACGCAGGCCTATTGCGGTGGTTTCTGAAAGGATAATCTGTTTTAATTCCAGGCCGTGAGCGGGATCAGTAATGACCCGCAGCAACTGGCCGGGCCTTCCTTTTTTCATGACCAGGGGAGTGATCGATACATCAAGTGCACCTTTGCCAAAAAGAAGGTCGCAGAGATAGGGAAAGCCTTCACTGTTCCAGTCGTCTAAATTTGTTTCAATGATCTCCACTGTTCCACTCTCTTTTGCAGCGTTTGTCCGTCCTGTTACGATCCTCAGTAAATTGGGTTGGTCGTTATCAAGTTTATGGGTTCCTGCTCCATAACCGATAGCCTTCACTGTCATCGAGGGCAGCTTTCCAAAGCTATCTGCCAGCTCAACAGCCAGTACTGCTCCCGTGGGTGTCACAAGCTCTTTTCCCTGATCTACTCCATAAACAGATACGCCACTCAGGAGTTCGCAGACAGCAGGGGCGGGCAGGGGAAGGTTTCCATGGGCGCAGTGAACAAAGCCGCGTCCCATGGGCAGGGGGGAGCAGATAATTTTTTCGATTTCAAGCTGGTGCAGGCCAATCAGTGCACCCACAATATCAACTATGGTATCAACGGCTCCAACTTCATGGAAATGGATTTTTTCAAGCGTTACATTGTGTACTTTCGCCTCTGCTTGAGCAAGGCGGGTGAATATTTCACCGGATTTTTTTATTATTGCGGGTGATAGACTGGACTCGCCCAGCAGATCAAGGATATTGCCAAGGTGACGGAACTGCTGTCCGGATGGCGAGTGGACAGTGACCTGATTGCAGCTGATTCCTGAGCGGAGTTGATCTTCTACTGTGAGCTGGAAATCAACGCCTTTGATTTTAGCAAGTTCCTGCAGAAGAATTTCCTCTTCCAGACCGGCGTGCAGCAGAGCCCCCAGGAGCATGTCACCACTGATTCCGGAAAAGCAGTCCAGATAGGCGCAATTGACAGAACCAGTCATGAAGGATTATTGGGCAGGTAGGAATTGTGAGCCGGTTTCAAGGCTCTGACCACAGAGATAGGCTTCCACACTCATGCGTTTTTTGCCTTCAGGTTGGATTTCACGGACGAGAAGTGTACCGTCACCCGTGGCAAGAACAAGGCCGTTACGATCAGAAGAAATGACGCTTCCCGGTTTCTGGTCTGATTCAGTGTCGCTAAGCTCTGGAGAGAAAAAGCGAAATCGTTTTCCATCCAGAAAACTGTAGGCTGTGGGCCAGGGGTCCATGCCGCGGATAAGGCAGTGGATCTCCCACGCTGATTTTGTCCAGTCAATGGAACCGTCTTCTTTTTTCAGGGGTGGTGCAGCGGTGGCCAAAGTATGATCCTGTTCAATGGGCGGAAGTTTGTCCTGCCGCAAAAGATCAAGCGCTTTTAGAAGAGCTGTGCCGCCAAGATTCGAGAGTTTTGTGAACAGGCTGCCTGCTGTTTCATCTTTTTCAACAGGAACAGAGGCCGGCAACAGCATGGCACCTGTATCCATTCCCACATCCATCTGCATGATGGTAACACCGGCCTCTTTATCACCTGCCAGGATTGCCCATTGAATGGGGGCCGCTCCACGGTGCCGGGGAAGAAGCGAGCCATGAATATTAATGCAGCCCAGAGGTGGCAGATCGAGAATACTTGCAGGGAGAATCCGGCCATAGGCGGCAACAATAATCAAATCCGGCTCATAGGACCTCAGCCTATCTGCAAATTCGGAAGTTTTGATTTTCGTGGGTTGAAGCACTGGAATGTCTGCTGATTCAGCAAGAACTTTCACTGGTGGCGGGGTCAGTTTCTTACCACGTCCTTTAGGGCGGTCAGGTTGGGTCACCACAGCCACTACCTGATCTGGGCCGTCAATCAGCCCCTGCAGGGCAGACACGGAAAAGTCAGGTGTGCCCATGAAAATGATACGAAAGGTTTTTTTTGTTTTTGTCATTGTCATGGTGTCGTTTCTTCTTGTTGAGGGTCCATCATTTTTTGGCAGCCAGCATTTTCTTGATTTTTTTCTTATAAAGCGAACGTTTCAGGGTGCTGAGATGATCAAGGAAAAGTATTCCGTTCAGGTGATCAATTTCATGCTGCAATACAACGGCAAAACGATCTTCTGTGGTCAGTTCCTGTTTCTCGCCTGTTATGTCCTGGTAGCAAACCGTTACCTTTTTGCTTCTTTTGACGGAAGCTGTGAGATCAAGTACAGAAAGACATCCTTCTTCATCTACCTGGTGCCCTTCCTTTTCGGTGATTGCCGGGTTGATCATCACCATGGATTCTCTTTCTTCGTCATTTTCTTGGGAGACATCCACCACTATAAGTTGTACTGATTCTCCAATCTGGGGTGCGGCAAGGCCGACACCAGGCGCATCGTACATGGTGTCAAGCATAGTAGAGACAAGGCTTTGCAGGGAGTCGTCAAAAACTGAGATTTTTTCAGCCTTCTGACGAAGGATCGGGTCGGGAAAAGTAAGAATTGTACGCAGGCTCATGGTAAAGTATATTTTTTTTTAATATTTTAATAAAATCAGTAATAATAAAGATGGTGAAAGCTACCACAGGGATACGCTTTTCGCATCAAAGTTGTGTTTCCATAAGATATGCGCTAATGTCCTGTCAGTCAATATCAACCCTTAAATTTACATTCTGTACATATTTAATAAGCCATGATCATAACGCTAATCGTCCCACTTTTTTTAAGTTATCTGGCTGGAGCCATTCCCTTTGGTCTTCTTTTCAGTCGTGCGGTGGGGAAAGATGTGCGTGAGGAGGGGAGTGGTAATATTGGAGCCACAAATGTTAATCGGGTACTTGGTAAAAGACTTGGTATTCTGACTCTGCTCTGCGATGTTGCCAAAGGATACCTCCCGGTATCTCTGGTCGCCACCCTTTTTCCTCAGGCAGAAAACCGAGACCTCTTCATTGCCCTTTGTGGACTGGCCACAGTGCTTGGCCATATGTTCCCTGTTTATTTACGCTTTAAAGGGGGGAAAGGTGTGGCAACAGCCCTTGGTGTTTTTCTCTATTTTTCGCCTCTTTCGATCCTGCTTGCCCTGTTTGTTTTTATTGCAGTGGTTGCCACCAGCGGGTTTGTTTCAGCCGGATCACTTGCCGCTGCCGGTTTGATACCTCTGTTTATCTGGTTTTTTGCTGGAAGTACCTCTACCGTTCTTATTGCACTTACAATCGCAGCGCTTATCTGGATCAAGCATAGTTCAAATATCAGAAGGCTTATTCGAGGTGAAGAAAAGAGCTGGAAGACAAAGGACTCAGCATGACCAGGTCAGATTGGGAAGCCCTGTTTGAGGCAAAGGAGCTTTTGGGCCTGGGGGATCGTGCAACCCTCGGGGAGGTAAAACGCAGCTATCGTAGCAAATGCAAGGAATATCATCCTGATCTTGTGGGGGATGACAAGGCCAAAGGCGATGTGATGCGCAGACTGACCAGGGCCTATGACGTCCTGATGAATCATTATAATCAGTTTAGAATTCCTCTGGTTCCACGGGACGGCGAAGCGTTGGAGCCCGAAGACTGGTGGATGGACAGGTTCGGCCAGGACCCACTCTGGGGGAAAAAAAACACGTAGTCAGGTGCTGGTCTCAGTTTAATTTCTTTCCCTCCTTCTCTGGTGGGTCGTTTGTTCTTCATTTTTCTGTATTTTCCCATCGACCAATTTGTGGTTTTTATTTACTGGAAGCAGGTTCTCCTTGTGGTAGTAGAATATTTTCTTGACAGAAAATGTTTAGCGTGGCTATTGTTTAGCAACCCTAAGTAAAATTGGAAATATCTTACAACAGGTGAATTCAAAACAGAATGGTGAGTAACAAAACAGTTGAGCAGGCCCGTTTTATTGCAAGTGCCGGGCGAAAATTGAAAGATCATATTTTTTCCATCCAGTCCGGTTTGCACCATGGACGTGTCTCCTGTCGGGGAGAAGAACTTTCCATGGCTCAGGTGCAGGTGCTGATGACGATTCAGAGCTGTGGCGAAAGCACCATCTCTCATCTTGCAGAGCAGTTGAATGTTTCTCCACCTTCGGCATCATCCATGGTTGATCGTCTCGAAGACAAAGGCTTACTGTATCGTGAGCGGAGCATGGAGGATCGAAGAAAGGTGGTGGTTCGTCTTTCAAAGGAAGCATCTGCACAGGCTGAGCGCATGGAGGGGGCAGTGTTGGCAGCATTTCTGGATCTTGTGGAAAAAGTGGGTCCTGAGACAGCGGAAAAATGGTGTGAAGTGCTCGAACGTGTCGAGCAGGTTTTAGGGCTCACGCAAAAACAAGTGAATGACAATGAGTGAACAACAGGAAAGTGGCATACGTTCAACCGTAATTATTCGGGTTGTTGCCTGTCTCATAATTCTGGCAATGGGCTTTGGTGGCTTCAGGTTTTTAAAAAGTATGAAAAAGGCTCCCGGCCAGAAACCACAGGTGGAACGCCCCTTGAAAGTGGCGGCAGTTGCAGCCTCCTTTAGAGATGTTCCGGTGACCATTGAAGCCCATGGCGAGCTGCGCTCCATTCGTATGGTTGAAATCGCAGCCGAGGTCTCAGGCAGTGTTGTTGCGGTTCATCCGAGGCTGCAGACCGGTGAAGTGATCGCCAAAGGGGAGCTGCTTTTCAGCATAGATGATCGCGATTATCGTACTGAATATGAGAGCAATAAGACCCGGCTTGCCATTCTTGAACGGGATAAAGAGCTTACTACCAGAGAATTGGCACGTGTACGGACTCTTTTTGAAAAAAATAAGGTGGGAACCCGGGCAGGCGTAGAAAAAGCGGAGCAGTCTGCCAATAATTCCGCCGACAGGCTGGCCCAGGTCAGACAGGCCATGATCCGTGCTGAGATCAAGCTGGAGCGTTGTCGGGTCTTAGCTCCGTTTACCTGTCGGATCACCAGCAAAAAAATTGAGGAAGACCAGTATGTGTCTCCAGGTAAAATTGTTCTGGGCCTTGCAGATGATTCGGTTCTTGAGCTTGAAGTACCTGTTGACAGCCGAGATGCTTTTCAGTGGCTGCAATTTGTTGATACAAAAGATGATGACAGTGCTGTTACTGAGGCATGGTTTGCTGCTGTTCAACATGTTCAGTGTGATGTGAGTTGGACGGAAGATTCCCAAAACAGCGCGAAAGGTGTGCTGGATCGGGTGAGTTTTTTTGATGAAAAAACAAGAACTGTCAAGGTTGTTATCAATATAGATGCCAGGCAGTTAAAAAAACAACATACAACCATGCCACTTGTTTCCGGGATGTTCTGCCGGGTGGCAATTCCAGGAGGAACCATGCGGCAAGTGGTGGAACTGCCACGCTGGGCCGTCAGTTTTGAAAATACTGTTTACGTGATCCGGGATGGACGTCTGGTGACCGTTCCGGTTCAGGTGACAAGGGTTCAGGATAACAAGGCGTATATCAGTAAGGGGCTTGCTGAAGGGGATATGGTTATCACCACCCGTCTGGTGAACCCCCTGGAACGCAGCCTGGCCCAGGTTATAGAAACAAAAAAGAAGATGAAAGCAAAAACTCCTGCTGGAGAGAAGTGATGAATACGCTCCTTGCATCCTTTGCCCGTAATACGGTTTTTGCCAATATTCTTCTGCTTCTTATCTTTTTTGCAGGGTTTCTTGCCACCCGTATGATGGTTCGGGAGAGTTTTCCCGAGTTCTCCATTGATAAGATCGTCATTACTGTCCCTTATCCGGGTGCAGACCCTGAAGAGGTGGAAGAGGGAATTAATCAAAAGATCGAAGAGGCCCTGGAATCCATTGAAGGGATCGATCAGTACACCACCAAGTCTATGGAGAACATGGCTTCTGTGATCGTGGATGTCAAAGATGGACACGATACAGCAGAGGTTCTCGATCAGGTCCGATCCTATGTCAACGCCATCTCCACCCTGCCCATTGATGCGGAAAAGCCGATTATCCGGGAGATTGTCAAGAAACAGGTGGTCATGCTCCTTGCCCTGTCCGGAGACTTGAGTGAAAAGCAGCTCAAGCAGTGGGGCGAACGGATCAAGGACGAAGCGAAGCTGATTCCAATTATTTCTCAGGTGGAAGCCTATGGCACCAGGGAATATGAGATTGGCATCGAGATTTCAGAAGAGATGCTGCGCAGCTATGGCCTTACTTTTGATCAGGTTGCCCTGGCGGTACGTAAATCCAGCATCAATCTTGCCGGTGGTACTTTGCGCACTGTTGGTGAGGAGATCAGGATACGGACAGTCGGGCGCAAATATACCGGCAAAGAGCTGGCAAATATTGTGGTGCTGGCGCATCCGGGTGGTGAAATTATCACCCTTGATCGTATTGCTGAGATTCGGGATGGATTTACACAGGATCCCATTTTTGCAACAATTGATGACCAGCCGGCCATGTTTGTCCAGATCGCTAAAACAGAGGAAGAAGATGCCATTAAAATTTCCAATGCCGTGCAAAAGTTTGTTAAGGAAAAACAGCAGATTTTGCCGCCGGGTGTACATATTTCTGTTTTTTATGACACTACTGATTCCCTGCGTGCCCGGATAAGTCTTCTTACCCGTAATGGGATGATTGGTCTTTCACTCGTCTTTATCATGCTCTGGCTCTTTCTTGATTTGCGTCTATCGTTCTGGGCAGGCCTGGGGATTCCCATCTCCATTGCCGGAGCCATGTTTATTCTCTGGTCAATTGATGCCACCATAAACATGATTTCACTCTTTGGCCTGATCATGGTGCTCGGTATTGTGGTCGATGATGCCATTGTGGTGGGCGAGGCCATTTATGTGCACAGAAAAAAGGGAGAACCACCCCTTGAGGCTGCAATTAATGGTGTTTCTGAAGTGGCGATGCCGGTGCTGGCTGCGGTGACCACAACAATTGTTGCCTTTATTCCTCTTTCCTATGTCGGGGGTACCATGGGGAAATTTGTGGGAATTTTACCTGTGGTGGTCATCTCCTGCCTGTTGATTTCTCTCATTGAATCGCTTCTTCTGCTGCCGGCACATTTGAGTCATCTGCCGGATCTGAATAAGCCCAAAAAGTTGTGGGCTCCTTTTGCGCTTATTGAGCGTGGCCGCTCAGCGGTGAGCAGAGGGCTTGAGATTTTTATTGAGAAACGTTATGTGCCTTTTATCGGCAGGGTGCTCAACTGGCGCTATGTTTCCCTTGCCGTTGCCATCGCTGTTCTCATGCTCAGTCTGGGACTGGTCAAGGGAGGGATGGTAAAATTTCAGGTCTTTCCCAAACTCGATGGCTTTGTCATTACTTCCACGGTTGAGTTTCCCGAAGGCACCCCTCCTGACATTACAAGTGAGGCATTGAAACAGATAGGAAGCGCTTTTGATCGACTGGCCGAAGAAACAATAACCACAAGCGGAGAGCCCCTGGTTCGTCAGCGTCTTGTTCTTGTGGGGCAGGCATTGTCTGGTACCATGGGAGAGAGTGGACCACACATTGGTTCGATCCAGATTATTCTTCTGCCGTCGGAGAAACGGGGGGTGCATTCCAATGATCTTCTCATTGCCTGGGAAAAGGAAGTTGGCGGGATTCCCGGTGTGAAGAGCCTTACGTTTGAAGGCATGCAGGCAGGGCCATCAGGTGCTGAAGTTGAGGTTTGGCTTCTGGGGCGCAATATGGACGATTTGCAGCATGCCGCTGACAAGCTGCAGGAATCTCTTACTGAATTTCAAGGCGTGTACCAGATTCGTTCCGATTATGCTCAGGGGAAAAACGAACTGCAGCTCAGCCTTAAACCTGAGGCCACAACACTTGGACTTTCAGTGCAGGATCTTGCCAGGCAGATAAACGCCGGTTTCTACGGGAGAGAAGCCTTTCGCCTGCAACGCGGCAGTGATGATATACGGGTCAGGGTACGTTATACTGCCCTTGAGCGCAGCCGGATTTCGGATTTTGAAAAGGTATACATCCGAACCCCGGATGGCAGGGAAGTGCCCTTGTTCTCTGTTGCAGATATCAGTTTTACACCAGGGTTTTCAACCATTTCAAGGACAGATGGCTTGCGCAGGATTAAGGTCACCGCAGAAGTGAACAATCGGCAGGCCAATTCCGGGGAGATTTTTGCTGAACTTGGCAAGACCACTTTTCGTGCTCTGAAACATGAGTTTCCCGATATCCATATTTCGATGCAGGGTTCCAAGAAAAATACGCGGGAATCATTTGCATCTCTTAGGGTTGGCTTTCCCATTGCCATGGTGGGTATTTTTGTCATTGTTGCCACCATATTTCGTTCTTATGTTCAGCCTTTTATTATCCTTTTTACCATTCCTTTCGGCATTATCGGTGCCATTGTCGGTCACCTTCTTCTTGGCTACAATCTCTCTATGATGTCAATTTTCGGCATGGTGGCTTTGTCCGGAGTGGTGATTAATGATACCATTGTCCTCATCGAGCGGGTAAATAATAATCTAAGTGGTGGAATGAAACTATTTGATGCGATTATCCAGGGTGGTGCCAGGCGGTTTCGTGCTATTTTTCTGACTTCCATCAGTACCGTGGGAGGATTGGCACCCTTGATCATGGAAACTGATATGCAGGCAAGATTTTTGATTCCCATGGCATTATCAGTGGCCAGTGGGGTTATCTTTGCCACGGGTTTAACTCTTGTGTTGATCCCCAGCCTGCTGGTGATTGTGAATGATCTGCGTAGATTGATTGTTAAAGGTGTGAGCGGTGAGTGGCCGACACGTGAGGCAGTTGAACCAAGGGTACACAAGTAAAAGGAAGAGGAAAGAAAGGTGAGCGGAAAAGTAATTTTCTTTTTCATAGTGATGACGGGTTTGACTGTTGTCAGTTTTGTACAAGGACAATCCCTTGATGATGTACAACTGCTGGATCTGGAAACTGCTCAACAGATCGCCCTTGCGGACAACCCATCTCTTGCTGCCGCTGCTGAGCGGGTTGAACAGGCACGCCAGCGGATTGAACAGGCCAGAGCCTTGTACTGGCCAAGTGTTGATGCGGGAGGATCTGCTGCAGCAAACAGAATGTCAAAGAATGATGCCACGATCCAGTCCATGCTTCCTGGAGGGGCTGATATTGACCGGAACAATGAAAGGTACAGGCTGTCACTTGGTGCATCATGGCTTTTGTTTGATGGGTTTTCCCGGAAGTTTTCCAACCTGATCGCTGAATATGGCCGGCAGGAGAGTGAACAGGCGAGAAGAGATGGGATGCGTCTGCTTTTGCAATCTGTTGCGGAAAGTTACTACAGAGCACAGCTTGCCCAGTATAACAAGGCCATTGCCGAGGCTGATTTTTCTTTTAATTCAAAACAGGCAGATGATGCAAAAATGAGCATGAATGTTGGGGCAGGATCACTTTCAGCGGTGCTGAATTTTCAGGTGCAGATGAATAATGCCAGCACCGATATCCTGCTGGCAGAACGGGATTATGACCTGGCCCTGTATGGTCTTGCGCTGTTACTTGGTCGCGAAAGCGGGCAGATGCCGCAAGGCCTCGAGCTTGCCAGTATGGATATGGTGGAAGAAAATGAATTTTATGAACTGTCCCCGGAAAAGTTGTTGCAGGCTGCCACTGTTAACCGACCGGATCTCCTGCGCCGGGAATTCAGTCTGCAGCGGGCAGAATCAACAGTTGGAGTAAATCAGGCAGCTTTCTATCCTATGCTTTCACTGAATGGCTCTATGGATGCTGACCGTTTGAATGATGCTGGTTTTGAAGGAGATGATTTTGGCTCAACGGTTTCTGTCAACCTCTCCTATAACCTTTTCAGGGGCGGGAGCGATCAGGCCAGGATTGCCGAGGCAAAGGCTTCCAGGCGTGAATCTGCAAGGATACTTGATCAGCAGAAAAACGAGGTACAGAGTGAGGTGCGGCAGGCGATGACCAGACTGGAACAGGCCCGTGCCCAGCTTAAACTCCAGCGTGCTTCAGTAAAACTTGTTGAACAGAGTAGAGATCTGGTAGAAGAAGGATACAAGGCGGGGCAGGAATCACTGGCTCGCTTTAATGAGGTGCAGCGGGATCTGGTTCGCACCCAGTCCCGTCTGGCTTTATCGTTAATCAGCCTCTACACTAATCGACAGGGCTTGAAAACTGCTACTGGAGAATCTTTGATCCCTTATTTAACGGGTGACAGGAGTGAATCTGAGGCTAAGTGAGTATGCCTTTACTGAAATTAATCAGAATTTTCAGGTTTTTTTACTTTATCCATATACCTGTTTTGTAATGTATTGACCATACTGATTGCTTTACTATACGATGTTTTCGTAATATTTTTATTTGTTAATTTATTAAGACAGAAAGCCAGAGTATCAGAACGAATTATTGCACCATATTTATTAGTGTGATAATGAGTATCAAAAAAGAACTCTCTCTCCAGGTTAAATAAAGCAGCATTACATTGAATGTTTATTTTATGTTCTGCTAATGATTTTTCAAATAATGTCATACGTTCCTGAGTTTCTTTGTTTGATAAGTTAAACAACTCATTTCTAATTGTAACCGGATAAGTGAGATATAGGCTTCCATGGTGCTGTTCAATAAGTTTCTCTATTTTTTTATAAAAATTTAAAAAATGTGAAGAAATTTTTAATTCTTTTTGTAGGTAAATATTGTCATTTGTGTATGATATTGTCTCGTCAGCATTTATATCACCGAACTTGTTTAAACTTTTATAGCTATACCCTCTCCATTTTTCACCATTACTTTCCCATAGTAAATTTAAATTCGTCAATACTGTTTGTTTGCTTAATAGTTTTTTGTTAACGGAATTATTTTTTAATTGTCTTTTGGCTCCTTTGAAAACTTCAGAAGGTTCTGCAATAATAAAAAAAATGAATAAATCATTTATACTCAACTGTTTAAGGTAGTCATTTCCCCATGCCATCATATTTGTTGAAAACCAGTCTGAAATTTCAGAATTTCTTGAGTAATATTCAAATTCCAAAGGCAATACAACAATATCACCATCATTGATATGTTGTTTTATTTTATAATATAAAAAACTTATATCTAAAGCAGCATGAGTTGATAAATTAGAGACAGGGTATCCTGTTTTTTCTTCGATTGTTTCACTATTTATTCCTAATAATGAATTTGACCCACCTATAAGAATAATTTTTTTTTGTTTAATATTTTCTGCTCTGAAATCTTTATAGTAATACATGTTGTTTACCCACCACTCAGCGTTTTTCGGTGAGCCTAGTTGATAAAAAAATAACAGAATATATAGACTGAAAAATATAAAAATAAATATAAATACACTGAATAAAAAATTCTTAGGTTTCATAAATTATAGCCTTAAAAATTAAAGTATAGAAATTCACTTGAACTTGTATGGCCAAAAAATATTTCTAATAAGGATACACATAAAATAATTGAAAATATGAGTGCCCATGTAATAGTATATTTAAATGCGATTTTTCCTGAATAGGATATTATATTTGTAGTTTCCATCGTATTTTTTAATACTAAAGTAATAAAAAAACCAATTAAAATAAAATTGAATACACTGGAACCACCACCAATATGTTGTGTTACTTCACCAAAAGAGACAGACTCAAATGAGGATAAAAAAGACAATAATGGTTGTCTTTTTTCTGTTATGACAATTCCGGAAAGTCCTGCCATTCCCTTTAGAACAGTGAGAGCATGTTCCCATTCTTCGGCTCGAAAAAAGACCCAGCTGATATTAACAAAGTTGAAAGTCATAAACCAGGCAAAAACCCTGGGCATGGAATACCCTGTTTTTCTCCAAAGGCTATAAACTACTAAAGCTAATCCGTGTAAAAATCCCCAAAAAATAAATGTCCAACCTGCACCATGCCAAAGACCACCAATAATAAATGTTGCTAGAATATTCGTATAGACTCTCAGGCTTCCATTGCGGTTACCACCTAAAGGAATATAGATATAATCTTTCATGAAACGTGATAAAGTAATATGCCATCTTCTCCAAAAATCTTGAATATTTAAAGATTTATAGGGGGAGTTGAAGTTTATGGGTAATTTGATATTAAAAAGTAAGGCAGCTCCAATTGCCATATCCGTATAACCACTGAAATCAAAATACAATTGAAATGTATAAGAAAGTGAAGTACCCCAGGCTTCAAAAAAATTAAGTACAGGAGATTTATCAAATCCTGTTGTTGCCCACTGGGCAAAGGTATCTGCAATGACAACTTTTTTAAACAAGCCGATAGAAAATATAAACAGGCCTGTCGCTATATTTTTATAGTTTTTTATTAAATTCCATTTTGATGCGAATTGGGGCATCATTTCTTTATGATGAACAATGGGACCGGCAATAAGTTGGGGGAAAAAAGTGACAAACAACGAGTAATTCAAGAAGTCATATTCAGTCGTTTCTCCCCTGTAACTATCAACTAAGTATGCTATTTGCTGAAAGGTAAAAAAGCTGATAGCCAGAGGAAGTGCTAAGTTTATTAAGGAAATAGAATTATTTAAAAGAATGTTTAAATTTTCTATAAAAAAATCAGAATATTTAAAATAGCACAATAATAAAATATTCATTAATATTCCAAAAAACAATAATGATTTTCTATGAATACGAATATTTTTGAAGTTTTTATTTAAAGAATTTCCAACAATGTAATTAAATAACATTGAAGATAATATTATTGGAAGATAACTACTATTCCACCAGGAGTAAAAAAATAAAGAGGCAAATACCAGGAATCCTTTAGCACCTATAATTAAACGTTTTTGTAATAAATAAAAATATACCAAGAAGGTAAGAGGAAGAAAAAGAAATATGAATATAGGGGAATTAAAAAGCATTTTATTCTATTTTTATTCGTGCGGATATCCATTTCTGTCAAAATGAAGATCGGTAAACCCAAACAGATAGGGGTGATTGTGCATCCTGAAATGGAATTGGTTTGTTTGATTAAACCCTATGGCTTTCTGCATGGTGTCCAGGTCAAGACGCCACTTGCCTTCATCATTTTGTAAAAACCAGGGGTGGCATTGCCGTTCCAGAACCGGATAGCGTACAACCGCCAGTCTCCCGCTTTCATCATGAAAAATCTGTACAGGAAACCCTGAGCAGCGTTCGATTCCTTTTGCAGTATTACGCATCTGCACGGGAGTTACTGTCCAGTTCTTCAGCATGGTTTTTGTATTATCCGTGAAGATATCAAGTTCTGGATTTTTGTTGCCGGCTGCCATGGCTATGCTGTAGGTCATGATCGTTTTTTGTGGAGTTGTACCAGCCTGAATGGTCTCAGAGGATATTGCTGCCGTGGGGGCAGGAATATCATGTCTAGCACCGATTTTTGCCTCTGCAGTTGCCCCGCCTCCACCGGCAAAAACTGTGTGCGGAATTTCAAAATCTTTACCAAGCGCTGCTTCGCGTGCGCGTTCGTAGATCATCTCACTGGTTGCAAGTACACCATCTTTTATACGTTGTTCCCGAAAAAAATAAACCATGTGTCGCTGCTGAATGTACCCGCTGAATGCATCGGTGTAAATGCCTTCAAGATCTCCTGAAATTTCCAGCCTGGCTAGATTGCTTTTAGTGCCTTACTCGTTAATTCCTGTCATAAAAAACAAGAAAATGGAAAGTTCTATTAAAGTTAGCAGGTTAAACATACCAACAAGGCACTTATGCCGGCCTCACTTACCGTTTACCGGTGTTAGTATCAATAAAAAGCAAGATAACCCGCCCCTGACTGCTTGGTGAATTGCTGGCTAGTTCTTCCATGAGTTTATTCGCTTGCAGGTTGAATGCTTCACCATCAAACCCGTTGCTTTTCAAGATCAGTCGGAAATCTATGTCATGTTTTTCAAGCAGGGTTACAGTATATTCCTGAATAGAGCGTATTTCTGCTTGGCTTAAAAGCCCAGCCTGGTCGATGACAATTTCAGGTGTATCGGAATTGTTGCATCCGTTAATGAGGGAAATCAACAGGAGGCAAAAGAAAAGTTTTTTCATAACGGGCAAGTTGTTGTTGTGTAGAGGAAAGTGAAAGGATAAAGTGTGTATTTATGCACAGGAACTTTTTTGCCGTTGGTGACAGGCATTCCAGGGTGCTGGTCGACTATAGTAAACTGGGTGCCTGTTGATGAGTTTTATCGACAAAATTGTTGTACATTATACTTTGTATGTCAGCATACTACAACTCGTAGATGTAGTGCTGGAGCAGCATGGATTTTTGACATTTAAATCGAGGCACCCTTGAATTGATGAGTGGAGGTTTTTCATATGTTTGATAAGAGCGAGAGTGCCTTTCCGGCAAAGAGGAATGGTCTGTTTCTTGCCCATTGTTCCATCTCTCCCATGCAGCAGCAGGCAAAAGAGGCAGCGGAAGGATTTCTTGAGGCCATGGCGGCCGGAGGAATCAGTGGCTTACCGCCTTATTTTAATCTGCTGCCCCGGTTTCATCAAAAATATGGGCAATTGTTGAAAACAGACCCGGAAAATGTATCCTGCACCCACAATACTGCAGAGGGTATGTGTCTTATTGCCAATGGATACCCTTTTGAAGCGGGTGATGAAATAATCAGTTATGTTCATGAATTTCCAAGTAATCACTATCCCTGGCGTCTGCAGGAAAAAAGAGGTGTCAAGCTGATTTTGTTGGGTGATAGTGACCCTTTGGGTGATTTTCCTGATGTCACAGCTCCCCGTGGATGGTCCATGGAAGAACTGGAACGTAAAGTCAGCTTAAAGACACGGATGATAGCACTCAGCCATGTACAGTTTACCAGTGGCTATACTGCAGATTTAAAGGAGTTGGGTGATTTTTGCAAAGAACGAAAGATTGATCTTGTTATCGATGGTGCCCAAAGTGTGGGCTGTCTGCCCCTCTACCCTGAAGAATATAATGTGTCGGCTGTGGCTGTGTCGACATGGAAGTGGCTCATGGGGCCTTTGGGTGCCGGGATTCTTTATACCAGCCCGGATTTCAGAGAAAAGATAGAAATGACCATGGCTGGTCCCACCTGCATGCAACAGGGACTTGAATATCTGGATCATAGATGGAATCCCCATACAGATGGACGCAAATTTGAATATTCAACTTTGGCCTGGGAACATGTGGCAGCATTGACTAGTCTGTTGGAGGCGGTTTTTTTACGATACTCCATGGAAGGAATTCGGGATGAAGTCTTCAGATTACAGGATATTTTTCTGGAATATCTGGATCCGGATCTGTTCAGACCACTGCTTTTTCCAGATAAAAACCGATCCGGGATTCTTGCGCTGCTTCCGAACTGTGACAGCCGGGAATTAGTGGACAGGGTTGCAAAGCATGGCGTTGTGGCAACGATTCGCTCTGATTATATACGAATAGCCCCTCATTTTTATTTGACTGACGAGGACATGAAGATGGCAGCAGAATGTTTTAACATGGAGGCTGTAAAGAAATGAAAAAGACAGCATTTATAACAGGCGCAACTTCTGGATTTGGCAGGGCCTGTGCAGAGATTTTTGCAGAGAAAGGATGGAACCTGGTGCTTTCAGGCAGACGTGAAGATCGATTGCAGGAATTGCAGAAGAAGTTTACGGAGGTGGCGGTTCACATCGTTGTTTGTGATGTTCGGAAGAGGGAGCAGGTGGAGGCTATGGTTGCGGGTCTGCCTGATTCCCATGCTGATATCGATTTGCTGGTCAATAATGCCGGTTTGGCTCTTGGCATGAAGCCGGCTCAGGAAGCTGATCTTGACGACTGGGAAACCATGGTGGACACCAATATCAAGGGATTGATGTATGTGACCAGAGCCTTGCTGCCAGGCATGGTGAGTCGTGGCCGGGGGCATATTATTAATATGGGCTCTATTGCTGGTTCCTGGCCTTATCCGGGTGGCAATACCTATGGCTCCACCAAGGCTTTTGTTGAACAGTTTTCCAATAATCTTCGTGCTGATCTGCATGGTACCGGAATACGGGTATCTAATATTGAACCCGGGCTTGCCGAGTCTGAATTTTCAGTGGTACGTTTTCATGGAGACCGAAAAAAGGCAGATGCCGTGTATGAGGGCACTGACCCGCTCACTCCAAAGGATATTGCAGAGATGGTGTATTGGCTTACTGATCGTCCGCGCCATGTGAATATCAATCGTCTTGAAGTGATGCCTGTCTGTCAGAGCTGGGGGCCTTTTGCCATCCATAGGAAAAATGAATAGCAGGAAAGGATTGAACAATTGATTGCAGATTGCTAAAATGGGTTAAATTGTAAAGAGTTAACAATCTTGTAAAAAGGTCAAATTTAAGATGTATTTGCTGGTAAGAAATGTCAGGAGGAAGACATATGAATAAGAAGTTTCTGTTTGGGCTTGTGGTGTTGATCTTGTTGCCTTTTAGTGTAGTTGCAGGAGATATAAGTCCCTGGGAGGCAAAGCTGCCCTTTAAAAATGCTACCGTTCATTACACGATCAGTGGCATGCAAAATGGAAGCGAGGTCACCTATATTCGTGACTATGGCCGTGAAATGGCCACTTACCATACCACCAAAATAACTATGATGGGAATGACCATGGTAGAGGAAACCGTGGATATAACTACTCCGGAATGGGAATACCGCTTTGATCTGACTGAGAAAACTGGCACTAAGAGCGTGAATCCCACGAAATATATGATTGAGGAGTATAATAAACTTTCCAGGGCTGAGAAAAAGCAGATCAAGAAAAATAGTGAAAAGATGGGCACATCTACCGTTGAAGGATTGGGCGGAAATGTTCAGCAGAATGTGAAAAAAATCCTTGGTTACAGCTGTGACCGGGCCGACATGATGGGCAGCGTAGTCTATAGTATTCACGGATCACAGTTTCCCCTTCTTATTGAGAGTAATATGATGGGAATGAAAATGAAAGTTGAGGCTACCTCTGTGGACGAAGGGAAAGTTGCGGATACGTTTTTCCAATTTCCCCAGGGGATTGAAATAGAGTATGATTCACAGTCAGATGCCATAGCCCGTGAGGTGGCCAATCAGACCATTGCCATGTTGAAAGACCCGGAGAATGCAGCAAAAAAAGGTGTGATGCCAATGATGCCGGGGCAGCAACCGGAAATGTCTCCGGAAGATCAGGAGCAGATGCAGCAGGCCATGGAAATGCTGAAGGGGATGTTTGGAACTCAACCCCAGCAGTGACTTTTTTTTCAGTCTGTAAAGGGAGGCAGGGGAGTATCATGGTTGATCGGTGCGTAAACGGTCAGCTTGTCGTTGTTTTTCCTTGAATAGAACAGTTCAGCCATTAACAAAAAAGGAGTCTTCCATGAAACAATTCATGCGTTTTGGGTTTATCGCCGTTTTCCTGGTTGTTTGTGTTTCTTGCTCTACCTTCAGTGTAAACACCGATTATAATCCTGCCTATGATTTTACAAAGCTAAAGACATACGCCTGGCTCAACAATGGCAACGCACCGGCAAGCGATACCAGGATCAATAATGATCTTGTTATTGAGCGGGTGCAAACAGAAGTGGAGAGAACTCTTGCAGCCAGAGGGTATACGAAAACTTCGAGTGCATCGGCTGATTTTATGGTGAGTTGGCTCGGAGCCATTGATAAGAAACTGCAGATGCAGTCAATCGATCATTTGTACAATCCTTACGGATATGGCGCTCTGTCACGGGATCCATACTGGGGTGGCAGTACAATGCGAACCACAACAAGCAGTGAATATGAAGTCGGAACCTTGATTATTGATATTCTTGATCCTGCAGGACAGAAGTTGATCTGGCGCGGCACCGGTAAGGATCGTCTTAATGGCACTGGTGATCCTGAGAAAATTACCAGGAGAATTAATGAGGTAGTTACTGCAATCATGAAAGATTTTCCTCCAGTTAAATAATTCGTAAAATTTATACAGCGGTCTTTCCACGCAGGTGAGTGTTCTGTGCATTATTCACAACGGACAGGAGAAGAGGTTCTTGTTGACTTGGGCTCTCAGGCTGGTGGACTGAGTACAGAAGAGGTTCGAGAACGTCTTCTGCAGTATGGACGTAATGTACTGGAGACCGGTAGGGCTGTTAATCCTCTTGTACTTTTCTTTGAGCAGTTCAAAAGTTTCATTATTTATATTTTACTTTTCGCCGTTGTTTTTTCTCTCCTGATTGGCGAATACGTTGATTCCATTCTGATCCTCACCATTCTTCTGGCTAATGCCCTGATCGGTTTTTTTCAGGAACTGAACGCCTATCGTTCACTTGAGGCCCTGAAAAAGATAGCCGCCCTCCGGGCTACTGTTTTTCGTGAAGGAAAGAAGGCTGTTATTGATGCCGTTGATCTGGTTCCGGGTGATATTATTGAGCTTGCTGCAGGCGATAAGGTTCCTGCAGATTCGCGTCTTCTTCAGTCGGTGCGGTTGAAGGTTGACGAATCAGCTCTGACCGGGGAGAGTTTACCTGCTGAAAAAAATAGTCGGGTGATTCCTGATATGGCACAGATCGGGGATCAGCAAAATATGCTGTTTTCTTCCACTTCAGTGGTTGTCGGGAATGGGCGGGCAGTGGTAGTAGGCACTGGAATGCAAACGGAAATAGGAAAAATTACTGCTCTTATTTCCAGTGCTGGACAGGAAATGACCCCCCTGCAGCTGCGATTGCACAGGTTTGGTAAAAGACTGGGGGGAGTGATCCTGGCCATCTGTTTTGCTGTTTTCTTTCTTCTCTCTCTACAAGCCTTTTTTGGAGGGAGCCTTACAACACAAATCTTTGTTTCTTTTCTTTTTATTGCAATTAGTCTGGCTGTGGCTGCAGTTCCCACGGCTTTGCCTGCTGTGGTCACTATTGCCCTGAGCATCGGGGTTAAACGCTTGTTGCAAAAGAAGGCACTGGTGCGCAGGCTTTCTTCAGTGGAGACTCTGGGGAGCTGTGATGTGATTTGTACGGATAAGACCGGGACGCTCACTGAAAATCAGATGACGGTTCGTTATGGATGGACCATGGCAGGGGAAGTGGAGTTGCATGGGACCGGCTACGCACCAGTGGGTGAAGTAACAGGAGAACCGGTCGACTTGTTATTCCGGGCAGGGATTCTATGTAACAATGCAAATTTATATGAAGCGGGTGAAGATTGGGAATTGATCGGTGATCCAACAGAAGGAGCTTTGTTGACCAGTGCAGGCAAGGTCGGTCTTGTCGGAGAAGGGCGGCGTACTGACGAAATTCCTTTTGATTCCGAGCGAAAGATGATGAGTGTCCTGATCCAGGATTCTGTTGACGAACAGTTGGCTGTTTTTAGTAAGGGCGCGCCTGGTCATCTTCTGGAAAGATGTGACAAGTTTTACAGAGATGGAGAACTTATCCCCCTTGATCAAAATGCACGGGCCGAAATAGAGGCCCAAAATGATTCATATGCAAAGCAGGCCATGCGGGTTCTTGCTTTTGCCTGGAAAGAGGTAGAGCGAACAGACAACTTTGATGAAGAGGGACTGGTTTTTCTCGGGTTTCAGGCCATGATCGACCCTCCAAGAAAGGATGTGCTGCAAGCCATTAAAACGACTGCAGAGGCTGGTATACGGGTGATTATGGTGACTGGAGACTATCAGACTACCGCCAGAGCCATCGGCAAAGAAATCGGAATAGAGAGTGAAGTGTGTACAGGCCGGGAACTTGACGACATGGATGAGGCCGGCCTTATTCAAATTTTGAAAGGTGGAATCAACATTTTTGCCAGGGTTATTCCTGAGCACAAGCAGCGGATTGTTACGGCTCTGCAGAAAATGGGTAATACTGCAGCCATGACAGGGGATGGGGTTAATGATGCACCGGCCCTTAAAAAGGCCAATATTGGTATAGCAGTGGGCAGTGGTACTGAGGTGGCAAAGGAGGCGTCTGATATTGTCCTGCTTGATGACAGCTTCAGCAATATTGTAAGCACTATACGGGAGGGGCGTGGAATATATGACAATATACAGAAGTCGATCATGCTCCTTCTTTCCGGTAATTTTGGGGAAGTATGCATTATTTTCCTGGCAGTTATGTCAGGGATGAATCTGCCCCTTACTGCCATTCTTTTACTCTGGATTAACATGGTTACCGATGGTGCGCCGGCATTGGCTTTTAGTGTAGATCCCTATGGAACTGATATCATGACCCGACAGCCGAAAGCAGGGAATGAAAGTATTCTCCCCCGGGATAAATTGTTGCTGATTGGCGTACTGGGAAGTATCGGAACTGTGTTCGGACTGCTTCTCTTTTTTACCCATGGCGGAATGAGCACAGATACTGAAAGCCTGCGCCTTGGGCAGACTATGGTTTTTAATTTTGTTGTACTGTATGAGTTGGTGTTGGTCTTTGTGATTCGCAGGGACTACCAGGTACCCCTTTTTTCCAATTGGTGGATATGGGCTGCGGCCGGCTTGTCCATTGTTCTTCAATTTGTCCTCATGTATACGCCTCTCCGCGATTATTTTAAAATTGTGGCTCTTAGTGGCACTCAGCTGCTTCTGCTTGCAGGAACTGCAGTTTGTTTTTATTTTTTGTGCCGGGGGTATGTTTTTTTGCAGGGTGTTTTTACAAGAAGGACGCAACTTTTATAGGCTTTTGAGGGTAGAGGGCTGTAAGGTTTTTTCAGGTGGCAGATAGATTAAAAAAATATTGACAGCATAGCATTGGTCGTTTATATTCGTGCGCCAACAGGTTGCTGCTATCGCTAAAGCCTGTTGTTGTATTATTCCTCGATAGCTCAGTTGGTAGAGCAGGTGGCTGTTAACCACCTTGTCGCAAGTTCGAGTCTTGCTCGAGGAGCCAAAAATATCAAGCCCGATTCTTTACAGATCGGGCTTTTTTTCCTTTCTTTATGAGTCGGGGCGTAGCGCAGCCTGGTTAGCGCGCCTGCCTTGGGAACGGAAGGAATATAAAGGACTGGACAATACAATTTGTCTTAGTCCTTTTTTGGTAACTTCTCCAAAAGTGTTGGTAACGAGCATTCTACTCTTGGCAAAGCATCTTACGAAAATCTTTAACCAGGGGAAGGCCATACATAGCTTTTATTGAAGTAAGTTGTTTGTGTGTTTTATTGTAT
>JAYEOK010000176.1:0-11578 GCA_034722915.1 Thermodesulfobacteriota bacterium
CCCTTTGTTCCGCCAGCAATACTTTAAAAACCGTTACATACAGGGAGTATGCAAAGCTTTTTAAAGTGTCGCTGACGAAAAAATTGCGGCGAAATATGTTCAGGTTATTTAATTCCCGTTCCTAAGTAAAGCCGGCATAAGTACCTTATCAGAATATTTTCTTTGAAAAAAACAAGAAAATATTCTGTAAGGTACTAACACCGGTAAACGGTAAGGAAAGCCGGCATAAGTGCCTTGGTGATATGTTCAACTTGCTAACTTTAATAGAACTTTCCATTTTCTTGTTTTTTTATGACAGCTTTTCAGGAGTAAGGCACTAACTATCTACTTGGATCAGCTTTTAAAAAGAGATGGGACAATATTATGGCGATTAAGGATTTTGTAAAAATCTGTCCTGTTTCGTTTGGCAATTCTGGCAGCCCAGGCAACATTGCCACCGGTGGTCTGGAGGATTTTCACCAGGTAGCGCTGTTCGAATTCACGCTTTGCCTCATCAAAGCTAAGAATTTTCAGCGGATTTTTTTTTAAGGTGTGGTGGAGCAGGTTCGAGGGAATGAGCGGAGTTGTTGAAAGGGCCACGGCCTGTTCTACAACATTGAACAGTTGTCTGATGTTGCCGGGCCAGGCAGCCTCAAGCAATATGCTCATGGCATCCGGGGCAAAACCTGTCACTTGCTTTTCGTTTTGCTGGTTCAATAACGAGAGAAAGTGATTAACCAGTAAGGTGATATCTTCTCGGCGCTCTCGTAATGGCGGAAGTTCCAACATGACAACATTCAGTCGATAATAGAGATCTTCTCTGAAATTGTTTTGTTTAATTGAGTCTTCTATATTCTGGTGAGTTGCGGATATGATCCGTACATCAATCGGAGTAGTTTGGGTGCTGCCAACAGGCCGAATCGTCCGCTCCTGGAGTACTCGAAGCAGTTTTACCTGTAAATGCTGCGGCATATCACCAATTTCATCAAGAAATAACGTTCCACCATGGGCGGCCATGAAGAGTCCGGGATAGCTTTTGTCAGCACCAGTGAAGGAGCCCCGGGCGTGACCAAATAGTTCTGACTCCATTAATGCTTCCGGTATGGCACTGCAGTTAACCGGAATAAACGGTTTGTTTGCCCGATCACTGGCTTTGTGGATTGCGATTGCCAGTAATTCTTTTCCGGTACCACTTTCTCCGTAGATGAATACATTCGATCTGCTGCGTGCCATAAGTTGCACTTTGGCAAGTAATTCTTCCATAACTGCACTTTGGGAGATGATATCCTCTCTCCAGGCAGCTGAGTCTGATTTCTGAGAATGGACAGTGGTAAAGGTCAGTGCGTTTTCAATTTCCTGTAATAATTTGCGGCCATCAATTGGTTTGGGCAGGAATGAATAGACTCCATGGCGGGTTGCTTCGACTGCTTCAGGGATTGAGCCATGTGCGGTGATGATAATTACCGGAATCGATTTGTTGAGTTTTCTGATTGCATCATAGAGTGCCATACCATCCATTTGTCCCATTCGTAAATCTGTTATCACCAGATTTGGAGCAGTGCTTGCAAAGATTCCCATGGCTGCTTCTCCACTTTCAGCGGTGAGGACCTTGTATCCGGTACTTTCCAGGCGGAGGGTCCAGAGACTTAGTAGATCTTGTTCATCATCTACAAGGAGTATGATTGGTTTGCTCATAATGGGAGTGTTTTTTCTGAGTGAATCCTGACTGAGTAAAATTTATTCTCACGGTTGCACAGTCTTATTCAGCACAGACTCAAGTTCTTTCAGTTTTTGTACCTGTTGTTCCAAGTCTTGAATACGGCGTTGATAAGAAATAATTTCATGGTCAAATTCCTGTTTAATCGTGTCTTTTTTGTTGCTGATTTCTTTTTTCTCCAAGTGGAGTTTCCAGTTTTTGTCAAAATATTTTTTATGTAAATCTATATTTCCCTGCATGATCAGCAGTAATCCTGCAAGATCCTGTTGTTTGCTGCATTGGGCTCTTGTGAGAAAGTCCTCCAGGATGGCTTTCCCTTTCTCCTGTTGTTCGCTGGATGAGTGACGATGCAATGAGAGGCAGAGGAGCCTGTTGCTGTCTGCTCCGGGTTCTAAAGAGTCTACAATTAAATTAAATTCCGAGTTGATTGCCTGGGCAGAGAGTTGGTTGGACGATGCAATACAGGAGAGAACCGCATCGGCAGATACCGGGCAACTCTTTACTGTGACTTGAGAGTGATTGATGTCCTGGTAATTTCCTGCTGAATACGGTTGGCAGGATGAAAAAAAGAAAAGACATGCAAGGATGGCTGTTGTTTGTATCATTTATGTAAGCTTTTGTACGTATTGTTCCTCAGATACCAGGGGAAAGGAGACCATGAAGTGGGTTCCTGAAGTATGATTAAGGACAGAAATAGTACCATTATGCCGTAAAACATACTCTTTTACAATAGCAAGGCCAAGACCGCTCCCCTGGGTATGACGGTATTCATCATTTTTTACCTGATAAAAGGGGCTGAAAATTCTGCTTATATCTTCCGGGGGAATGACAGGACCAGTGTTGGAAATAATGCATTTGATCTTTTTGGACGTCTTCCGGAGGTTGCAACATACAATACCAGACGGCACAGAAAATTTTACCGCATTGGAAAAGAGATTATCAAAAAGTGTCTCAAGCTGTTCTTTATTGCCAAGAACCATTGCTTCTTTCAAATGCAGGTCTAGAGTTATGTTTTTAGCCATTATTTGGGTTGTCTGTTCCAAGGCTATGTGTTGAATCAATGTTTTCAGGGAAAGCAGGGTTTGGCCTTTAGGCTTACCGCCAGCCTGGGCCATATTAAAATTTAAAATATGTTCTATCAATTTTTGAAGTTTAATGCTGTTTTTGGTGAGAATTTCAGCCACAGCCAGCTGTTGTTCGTTTAGTGGCCCCACAAGTTCTTCCTGCAACAGGCCGGAACCTTCCATGATAGAGGCTAAAGGGGTCTTGAGATCATGGGAGATATGGGCAATTAATTTTGTTTTTTCTTGTTCAATATCTGCCAGGCGTTGCCGCAGCCAGTTGAGTTTTTTACCCAGGATTTCCAGATCCCTTGGGCCGGTGATAAGGATTGGTGTTGAGAAATCACCTTTTCCAAGGCGATCAATACCTTTGTCGAGTTGTCTGATAGGTTGTGAGATGATGCTGGCAAATACGAGAATCATAATTACAGTGAGAACGATAAAACTGAATGTCTGCCAGACCAGCGTTTGCTGGGCAGTCCGTTTTGATTCTTTTAACCTGTTGAGTTCAGTGTCCATGTATTCATTGATGACGGAGTTCAGCGACATGGTACGTTTGTCGAGGTCGGTAAAAATTTGTAATGCTTTGGCGATATGTTTTTTTTGATTTTCGGATCCCTGGTGGGCAAGTTGTAAGGATGTTAAAATTGTTCCTTCACGGGCCTGAAATTGAATGAGAGAGTCGTGATAGGTTTGATCTATTGATAATTGCTGCATTTGCTCAAGAAGTCGAGTGATTTTGTCATGCCATGTAGAGGCTTCTTTGAGATAATGGCCTTCTCCGAGAATATCATAGAGCCTTATATTCCGTTCCTGGTTTTTTGTGTATACAACTAATTTTTGCGTGTTACGAGTTGCGGCAACTGAGTGCTCAACCAGTTCAACACCTTGAGAGACCAGTTTGTCCAGATGATTTCTTGTTGTAAACAGTCCAACAATAAGGGGCAGTGAAACAATGATTAATCCACTTGTAACCAGATTGAGAAAAGAACGTGGACGAATGTGCTTCATGGGAATAGCTTTTGTGTCAGGTGTGAAAATGTAATTCGTTAAAAAGGCTATTTGTTTTCCAGACGAAGGACAACTGAACCTCATTTTTCGTGTTCATGATTCAGCGCATAATAATGCCTATTCAGATTGTTTCAATAGACGTTTTGTTTTGGAGAAGGGGGGAATGATCTGGTTTGTAATTCGTCAGGCCAAAAGAACGGATAATTTATATAGATAGTGCCTGAACGAAAAGTCCTATTCAGAGAAAATTCGAATATCTAAATTCGAAATACGAAACAATAAAAGAAAAACTGACAAATTTAAAATGACAAAAACAATTTTCCATCATACTGTTTTGGCAGTTGTTTGTCGTTTGTTATGTTTTTTGTTTTGAATTTCGGAGTCGAAGTTTATACCCTGTCTCTTTAGGGTGCTTACCTGTTTCGTATTTCGTGCTTCGAATTTCGAATTTATTTTTGGCCATCAATAGTTTTCGTTCAGGCACTAGATAGTCTCTATTTGGCAAGATAAGGGTAAATGTCGTTTGGGGTGTTAGATTCTTTTTATTAGATTGCTCACTATTATCAGCAGGATGATGCCTATTGCAAACACAACGAGGCCTGAAAAGTCATGGAGGAAACCATCGGCAACGTCACCGCCGTATTTTGAGGCGAGTAGTGCAGTAGCAGAGAGGCGGACGATGTTGGCAAAGATTGCAATGGGAGCGGCAGCAAGGAAAAGCAACCATTTTTTCCAGGTATTAAGGGTCGAAAGTATTGCAAAAATAGCGCTTAAGGCAAATAGAGTTGTCAGTGAACGCAGGCCCGAGCATGCATCAACAACTTCAAGAGTTGTTTCTGATAGATGAAGGATGTTTCCTTCCCGAAAAATTGGCACACCCACTAAGCTTACAAATTTTTCCGTGAGAAAAGAACCGAATAACTGCATTGGAAAGGCAATTTTGTTCCAGATGATTGCTGGCAAAGGAACCATGAAAATAAGGTAGACAATGGGAAGGAGCAGTTTTTTGAGAAAGGAAAATCCCAGGCAAAAAAGAACAAGCCCTGCAAGGACAGGGATGAGTGAAGTGCGTTGGATGAAAAATTCTGCTCCTGTTTTGCCAATAATCAGCTGAACCAGACCTGCTGCAAAAAGGAACAGGCCGGCAATGTTGCTTTGCAGGGGAAGCTTTTTCAGGTCATCTTTGTAAGTATAAATAAGATAAGCTGAGAGTATGGGGATAAAATATCCATGCGAATAGTTGTCATTTGTGTCCCAGTCATGGGCAAGTTCCTGCAGGATTGGAAAATAGAGAAACACAAGGCCTGCCAGCATGATACCCAGGGAGAGCAGTGCTTGTCGATTGATGGTAGTTTGAGTATTCATATTGAACGCCCCGGCAGGTAGGATTCAAGCGTTTTCATCACCTGTTCTGCAAATGCTCCGGCTTCCTGAGTAGCCTTTGCAATGTCGTCACCCTGAACAGTTGACATAATCCGTACAAAGGTTCCATCACGTCGCCCCAGGCGCAGGGCGTCAAGTACCAGGTAGATTTTTTCCCAATATTCCGAACCAATAATGCGCCCTCGATTTTGATACCAGTACAGAACGACCTGATATTGGTTGCCATTTCTGATCAGCATTTCTGACACAACGGATTGGGATTCACCTTCAATGCCGATTCCTAAGGTATGAGGATTGATGGCATCGATTCCCCATCCTCCACCAGGCAGGCAGTTTTTGGGAGAATGGTATGATCCGCTCACCCCAACTGCACTATAATATCCAACATAAAGGGTGATGAATGTGCCTGCAGTGTTACGGTAGGTATAAAAGATGTCATCATCAACACCCAGTTTTTCAATAATATCTTCCGATGATTGACTGGAATGAATCATTTCCCATTGGCCAATAATTTTTGGAAATGATACCAGGCTCTGTTTGATTGGCACAGCTGTCACGGATGAACTGTTCTGGAGTATGAACCATGCTCCAAAAGTCAGAAGAAGAATAATGATGGTGACTTTTTTGGGTATCATAGGGTTACCAGCGAAATAATTCTTTTTGGACTGTCAGGGTCAGATAAATACGATGTTCGTCGTAATTGTCGTTGGGCAGATCTGAATTCTGTTTTCTGTAGGTATAATGGAATGCAGTTGACCAGTCTTGCGTAAATGAATAATTGAGCGATCCACCTGCCTCGTAAATATCTGTACTGAAGATACTCTCTTCGCGAAACGTTTCACGATCAGTTGTTTGCAGATCATTTTCATTTTCTAAACCAGTTGCAACACCATAGAGGAAGTTGCCCTGTTTTTCATCACGGTAGGAAATAAAAAGGTCTGCCTGAAGATCTCTAAGTAATTGATGGGACAGCCCCATTCTCCATTGCCAGAATTCTGTTAACCCCTGATCACTGCCAAAAGTATTGTTGTCTGACATAAAGTTTTCCTGATCATAGCCTTTTTCAACACTTGCTGTGAAGTGTGAATGTCTGGATAAATCATAATCAAGATTTGCGTAGGCGTTGTAATTTAAATTACCCTCAAAAGTTTCTGTTTTCACATAGGATGGACCACCGCCAAGTCCAAATGAAAGGCGTGTGGTATGTTGGTACTGTGCGCCAAAAGTGAAGTCGTGGATGATTGTATTAAAGCGTAGAATTGCATCATAGTCAGTACCGGAAAAATTGTAGCTGACTAAAAATGTTTTTCGTTGGGAGAGTATCCAGTTAAGAGTGACACCGGCCCGGTATTCGGATAAATCATTGGAGAGGTCTTGAGTGTCTACTCCTTCAGTGATGCCGGGAGCGAGTGACTCCAGTCCGTCTCCTATACGGTCTACTACTATTGGATCCGGTGGATCGAAAAGGCCACGGGTGTAACTGGTTGTAGCACCAATATTCCAGGATGAATTAATATAGTGCTGCAGAGAAAGATTTGCAATATGTCTGTCATAATCTTCATATCCACCGGGGCCAGTGTCATCGTTTCTCAATATACGATAGGTATATCCAACCCCAAAGGAACTCCCAGTATCATAGGAATAGGTGGAATTGATATTGAAATCATTTGTCCAGTAGCGTCTGCGCCTACTGTTGTAGTCAGAGATGTTGTCTGTTTCAATATCGTTTGGATCATCAGAGTATATAAAAGTATCGCTTAAATCCAAAAGGAGCCTTTTACTGAATGAACGGTAGCCGGATAGAGAGAAATGATGATCAACATCATTGTTACTGTTTTCGAAATCATAAGTATAATCAGGGTTATAGCTGATGGTTAGTTGATCGATGCTACTCGTTGTTTCGAGGATGAAAATAGGACCGAGGCTAAGTTGTTTAAGGTAACTGGTTCTGGCCGGAAGAGCTTCATCATCACTGTTTTCATACTTAGTCCTATCATAATCATAGCCCGTAGTCATTCCGCCCGTGAAGGTGTTGAGGCGTGCCTGGGCAGAGAAAACCAGGCAGAAGGTGGAAAGTGGGATTAACAATAAGATAAGCAATGATTTTAGCATGACAGTGAGTGTGGAATAAGTTTTATGCCATATTGGATGTATACCATTGAGAGGCTTTGTCGAGGCCTTTTTCAATGGAATACTGTGGAGCATAGCCTAACAATTTCTCAGCCTTTGAAATATCAGCGAGAGAATGCCGTACATCGCCTGCACGAAAATCACGATAACTCAGTTGTGAATTCCCCTGTTTACAGCCGCTATTGTCGACACGTTTTTTTATCAGCTCGTGGAGTTTGTTCAGGGTGTTCCGTTCACCAAAGGCAACATTGTATACCTGGTTGGTTGCTTCTTCTGACTGGACAGTGGCCGCAAGGAGGTTGGCCTGAACACAGTTATCGATGAAACAGAAATCTCTGCTTGTTTCGCCATCTCCATTGATAAAAGTATCTTTGCCTGTGAGCAGGGCGGCAAACCATTTTGGGATGACTGCAGCATAGGCACCATTGGGATCCTGACGCTGACCGAAAATATTAAAGTATCTGAGGCCGATGGTATTGAAATCGTATGTTTTAGCAAAGACATCAGCATAGAGTTCATTAACAAGTTTAGTAACTGCGTATGGTGATAAGGGATTGCCAATATTAGGTTCCTGTTTTGGCAGATCCGGATGGTCGCCATAGGTGGAGCTTGATGCTGCATAGACAAATCGTTTAACCCTGGCGTCGCGGGCAGCAATGAGCATGTTCAGAAATCCACTGATATTATTGGCATTGGTCAGTGCAGGGTCTTCGATGGAGCGTGGGACAGAACCAAGGGCTGCCTGATGGAGAACATACTGCACTCCGTTGCAGGCTTGATGGCAGGTATCAATTTCCCGGATATCACCCTGAATCAGGGTGAAGTTTGCCCATTGCTCTTTTGTTACCAGCCCTTTAACTTCATCAAGATTGTATTGATGGCCTGTGGAAAAATTATCAAGGCCAACAACCTTTTGATCAAGTTTGAGGAGAGTTTCCAGGAGATTGGAGCCGATAAAACCGGCTATTCCTGTTACCAGCCAGGTGGATTGAACGTTTTTGAGTTCTTTTATGAGGGTATTGTATTGGGTCATGGCGGTTTTTGGGGTTCGCTTTTGGTTCTGAACCTATAATCTCCAGAAGTTGATATTTTTATCTTCTATTGAAGCTACTCCGAGCATTGATTTGACATCGATCAGGCAGCCATTTTTTGTGAGCGTTTTGGTGAAATAGTCAAGGGACTGATCTCTGAATTCTTTGTGTGGTACAGCAATAATCAGGGCCGCAAGGTTTTTGAAATCTTCAGCTGGAGTTAATGTGATACCCACATTTTTTTTTGCATCCTGTGGCTGAACAGCAGGATCATGGATTACTGTTTCTATGCCATAATCATTGAGTTCTTTAATAATATTAATTACTCGTGAATTTCTCAGATCAGGGCAGTCTTCTTTAAAGGTAAGGCCAAAGATACCTACTTTTGAATTATTTATTTCCAGTTTGGCCTTGAGCATCATTTTTACTGTTTTTTCAGCGATAAATTTTCCCATATTGTCATTGATTCTACGACCGGCAAGGATAACCTGTGGGTTGTAGCCTGTGGATTCCGCTTTATGGGTTAAATAGTATGGGTCAACTCCTATGCAATGCCCACCAACAAGGCCTGGGCGGAATGGAAGAAAGTTCCATTTGGAACCTGCAGCTTCAAGAACGTTTAAGGTGTCTATATTTAGACGATCAAAGATGATGGCAAGTTCATTGATGAGTGCAATGTTGAGATCACGCTGGGTGTTTTCAATGACTTTTGCTGCTTCTGCTTCTTTGATGGTTGGAACCGGATAAATTCCAGCTTCAATGATAGAATCGTAGAGAGCAGAAACAGCTTTCAGGCTTTCCGGAGTATCTCCTGAGACTATTTTGGTGATTTTAGTGAGAGTGTGTTCTTTATCACCCGGATTGATTCGTTCAGGTGAGTAGCCAACATTGAAATCTTGTTTCCATTTTAATCCTGATGTTTTCTCAAGGACAGGAACGCAGGCTTCTTCAGTGGCACCAGGATAAACTGTTGATTCAAAAATCACAGTTGCTCCCCTTTTCATATACTTGCCTGCAATGGAGGTTGCGCCAAGCAGTGGCCGGAGATTAGGTTGATTGGCGTGATCAATGGGAGTGGGTACAGCGATGATCAGAAAGTCTGCGTCAGAGAGTTCTTCCGGATCGTCAGTGAATGATAAGAGTTTGGCCGCTTCAAAACCTGCAGTGTCGACTTCGTTATTATGGTCAATTCCTTTACGGTAGTTTTGAACTGCATCTCTGTTGAGGTCGTAACCAATTGTTTTGCACTTTTTTCCAAAGGTGATGGCCAGGGGAAGCCCAACGTATCCTAAGCCTATAATTCCGACTACTGCAGTAGTGTTAGACATTAGTACCTTACTCCTGAAAAGTTGTTATAAAAAAACAGATATGCACCCTAAAGAACCAGGGAATAAACTCCGACTTCGAGGGATACTGTATTGAAGGCTTCTACTTGAAAAAGATCCTGTCTTATTTGATGATTGGTAACCTGCCAATTATAGGGATATTAACAGCACTGTATATATCCTTTTTATGCCGAATATTACCACGATAGTAATCCCATGCCAATATTGGAGCGATTCCTGTCGCTGCCCCCAGGAAGAGTCCCAGAAGGATTATGGGGATTCGCATGTTTTTTGAAGGGGATAAAGGTTCCTGAGGAGGATTGAGAACTTTGATGTTATTTACTACTGCTTTTTCTTTTCTGGTCAGTTCCAGGACAATATCGTCAATTCGTTTATAGCGTTCTTTGGCACTTTCCAATTTGTTTTGAAGAACATCCAGTTGTGACTGCAATTCCATGTCTGTGACAGAGGTCAGTGCTGGAGGAATTTCAAAATTCTGTTTGAAAAGTCGGAGTTCATTTTCAGAATTATTGAGTTGTATGCGATAATCTTCCAGTTGATCTTTCGTGAAGTCAAGTTCATGGCGAATCAGACTTTTATTTGCATCCATATTCATGGCAATCCATACATCGATATAACTTTGGACCAGAACAGTAGCCATGGCCTGATTATAGGTGGTACCGGTTATTGCAATGGTGGCTTTTGCTGGGTTTCCTTGTATTTCAACGCGATCACCGAGTCCGGCAAGTCGTTCAGGGGTGATGGCTGTTTTGTTTGTGGGCTCAGGAGTTTCTTTCTTCAGGATCTTTTTAATGAAAGGAACCAGTAAGCTTTTCAATTGACCTTTGATACTTAAAGGTGTCTCCAGATCTGTCTGTAAATCATTGGGAATTACCTTGAGGACTTCTGTACGAAAAGCAGAACTATTCATTCTTTCAATTTCTGCTGTTATGAAAGCTCTGTTACCTGTTTGGGCGGTGATTTCTTCTGTTACTTTGGAAATCATCTTTGCGCGAGGAGTTTCCACCAGAGTGATCGCAATACTGCTGTATTCAGGATTGATCAGCAAACTGAGCGGGACTGCAATTGCAAGGCCGAACAGTGTACAGAAGATTACTATCCATTTGTGTTCCAGGATCGGCGAAAGATATTTTGCAATGAAAAATTGCGGATCAATCTGTCCGGCGTTTTCTTGTTGGTTTAATGGGGGCATAGGGTGATATCAACTTAGCATAATTATTTTGAATAAGGAGCAGGTTTTTTTTCGGGATTATATTCGTTGAGGACGATACCATCAATCTTTCCATTTCCTGCTTCAATGACACTCTGAACTTCTTTTAAATGATCTTTTGTCGTACCTGATTGTTTAGTGATAAGCAGAAAAAAATCAGCAACAGATGTCAGTGATACAATATTGACATTGTTTCGATTTGGCTTGAGAATTGGTGAAGTATCAAAAATTATCAGATCATATTGAGGGTAGATTTCCTGTATGAGCTCAGAAATATCCAAATAACGAATGTGGTCAGAAAAGTGATCACATGGATCGCCAGCCGTTATTAGACTTAATCGTTCAATTCCTGTTTCTTTTACCACTGCCTTCCATGGTAGTTTGTTTTTGATAAGATCAGTGAAACCATATGGTTGTGGTAAGTTGAAGAAGTTGTGTAAGCCTGCCCGGCGCATATTGCAATCGATGAGAAGGACATCTTTCTGGCAGGAACAGGCAGTATTATAGCCTATGGCCGCAGCCAGGAGGCTGGTTCCTGTGTTGTCGTGAGGGCTGGCTATGAGCAGAGTCTTTCCGTTGGATTTCTCCAGGCTTGAAAATATTTTTTCTCGAATCTGGGTGAGCTCGGCATAGTGATATGCCTTTTCAACTATCGGGTTAATGCTACTTTTAGGCTGCCTTACTGGAGGGTAGGCAATGTCAGTTGAAAG
>JAYEOK010000177.1:0-2701 GCA_034722915.1 Thermodesulfobacteriota bacterium
CTGATACCAGAAATCATAGTTACCCACATAAATAGAGATTTTTCCATAATCAATGTCTGCCACATGGGTGCACACCTGATTGAGAAAGTGACGATCATGGGAGACAATAATGACAGTATTTTGAAACCTGTCCAGAAAACTTTCCAGCCAGGTGATGGAATCAATATCAAGATTATTCGTCGGCTCATCGAGCAGAAGAATGTCCGGAGTACCGAACAGGGCCTGGGCAAGTAAAACCCGCACCTTTTCCCCTCCTTCCAGCTCCTTCATCTTTTTATGGATAAGATCTTCTGTGATACCAAGCCCACTGAGTAAAATCGCGGCTTCCGCCTCAGCCTCATAGCCGTTCAACTCATCAACTTCAGCTTCAAGTTCACCGCTGCGAATTCCGTCTTCCTCGGTGAACTCAGTCTTGGCATACAATGCTTCGCGTTCAGCAAGTAACTCGTAGAGACGTTCGTGCCCCATGATTACCGTATCAAGCACTTTCACATCATCAAAGGCAAACTGATCCTGCCTGAGCACTGCAATACGTTCCCGGCTGCCAACAGAAACAGTCCCCCGATCCGGATCAAAATCACCGGCAAGAATCTTCAGAAATGTTGTTTTCCCGGCACCATTGGCTCCAATGAGCCCATAGCAATTGCCAGGAGTAAATTTTATATTGACGTCCTGAAAAATAACCCTTTTCCCGTAGGAAAGGGCCACGTCGGTTGCAGTAATCATACTTTTTCCTTATCTCTATGTGGTAATAATAATTGTACAGTATCACAGACAAATATTCGGCTTGAAGCCTTCAATTGTAAACGCTTCTTTTTCATTTCCCGGTTTCTCGTTATACTGCTCTGCGCCAAACAATACAGCACCGGTAAAGTTCTTTTTGCTCTTATTTGATTTTCGCATTACAATCATACAGTAAAAAATGACCTCTATAGTGAAGTCAAAAACACCCAATTACATACAGGTTAAACATGAACACAAAAACAGAGCAGGAACTAACCACATTTATTGAAGAATGGAAAGAGACACCCGACAAAAACAAAACAACTTTCATACATTTTAAAGACTACCTGAGTAAAAAAGACGGGGTAACGCTGGACTTTGTATCACGACCGGGCGTCACCTATTCTCTCAGAGCTGTTCATGCCAACCAGAAAGAGAAAGATCTTTTTGTGATGGTCGATGTTATTGAAGATGTCTCCAGATGGCTCTCAGTCTGTTTTTACGGTGACATGATTTCAGATGTGGAAGAAAAAGGAGATTTTGTTCCCGGCGGCCTGCTGGGTGAAGATGCGGTGTGTTTTGATCTTGAAGAACAAAACGAGAAGCTGGTCACGTATATTGAAGCCCGTCTGGATGAAGCCTGCTCGAATGCGGCAAACACATAGATGAGCCCGTTGATTTAATGCCTTTTTGCCCGGTCTTTTCGTTTGCCTCGATATCGTAAATATTCGGCTTGCACCTGAAAACAGCCCAAACCACTGAATTGTAAATGTTTGGATAGTGCCTCAGGTTCGTTCAATCCGGCGTGTGAACTATATTGACTCATATGTAAACACGCTGGATTGGACGAAGATGGGGTGCTAGCCGAATATTTACTCGATATCGAACAAAAATCCTATTAAATCAACAGACTCATGGATTCCGTCTGTCTTATAAAAAATGGCCCGGATTCAGGGAAAAGTTATACTTTCTTTATCCCCGCTTGTATGGTGATTTTAATATTGGCCGTGAACTCAACAACGGTATACTGTTTGCTCAGGGCACATTCAATAATAACTTCGTACCCTGAGGCGCAATATAAACATTCATCTTACACCTTATAATTAGTTTCTCTAAACATTCATCCTACACCTCATAACTACGAACTCATTTTTAAATGAGCCTTAGAAAACTCATACAACCCCATTGTTTTCATTGTTTCCCATTGTTTTTATTGTTCTTTATTTCACCATTGGGTTTTTTAACTTTTTTGATAATTTTTCAAAAATAGGTATATATACGGATGGCAATGCTTAAAAAAAATGTTTATATAAAATAAAGAAAATTAGTGAGTCACACTTATTGAAATTGACAAAGCCAAACCTGTTGGAAGGCAGGGACGGAAAGCCACGGGTCTCTACAGATAGCCGGGTTACCTTGAAAGAACAGGTAACTCGGCTATTTTTTTTTAATAAAGCTAATGATTGCCCATAACAATCACAAGCATAACACTATTGAAGTAAGGAGAAAATACTATGAAAAAACAAATAACGATACACCTGCTGATGTCTTTGGTGTTCGTAATGGTTGTGGCACAGGCTCATGCTCTGGTGCTAACGCCGGAGAACGCCGATTGGTGGGGTGATGCAGGACCTGGAGTGCCTGCAATTTATGACCAGTGGAACGATCTAATTGCAGCAGATGGGGGCACACTAACAGTTGGCGCCTCAACGGAGTTATACAAAATGGATGTAGGTGCTGCTGCCGACGAGGGATCATTTGCGTCGTCATATGACACAGTATTCTCAATGACTGACACAGATCCACAGAACGCTCTAATAACATACGTTCCTGGAACAGATTGGATAAACAGCAATCCAACGTATTTATTAGTAAAAGATGGTAACCAAAATCCGGATTGGTACGGATTTGATATCAGCGGCTGGGATGGCCAAGAAACAATTTCTGCTGAAAATTTTTGGCCAGGTAATGGCTCAAT
>JAYEOK010000178.1:0-2699 GCA_034722915.1 Thermodesulfobacteriota bacterium
ACTCTTGCGTCCATTTTGCCAGCGCATCTGATATTTCTCCTTAATTGAAATCGATAGTGTTTAATGGATACTACTGATAGATGATAAGGGCTGACTCAAAAACAAATTAAGAAATATGAGGTGGAAAAACGATTTTTGAGCGTCCCCAACAGGATTGCAAACTATCCCTTATGCTGAACAGGAAAATCGATATTCAGTTCATTACCCCTTGTGGGGTATTAACCTTTACTAAATTCTTTTCAAAAAAAACACGAAAAGAATTTATAAGGTACTAACACCGGTGATGAACGGTAAGCCGGCATAAGTGCCTTGGTGATATGTTCAATCTATTAACTTTAAAAACATTTTCCGTTTTCTTGTCTTTTGTGACAAGAACTGAGGAGTAAGGCACTAATAAATTATATCAATCGTTACTAGGCAACATGATAGAAGTCAACTATTTTGTAGAGCTCCCAACACTCGACTCAGATATCACGCGCCGCACCGCATATTTTTTTAACCATCGCATGGGGCACATTATTGTCTTGACTGAAACCCATTTGGGACATATATTTTATTGAACAAAAAAAACAGTTCGGATAGGGGGTATTGTGATGTCCCATGAACGACGTGACTGTAAACGGTTTGCATTGAATCATCCGGTAATGATGGGAGCAAGCAAGGATAGCCGGCATCTTGCAGAGATTCTTGATGTCAGTGTACTTGGCATGCGTGTACGCATGAGTAACCAATCCGTTTTTAATGTAGGCCAGGAGGTAAATGTTGCCTGTTTACCTCAGCAGAATCAAACTGACACTCAGATCTTTCGTTGTTGTGTTGTCTGGGAAAATGCGGGGAATCTTGAAGTGGGGTTGAAATATTTACAGTAGTCTCCACGTCGACAGCTCTTAGGAACGTACATTAAATAACCTGAACATCTTTCTTGCCCTTTGTTCCGCCAGCAATACTTTAAAAACCGTTACATACAGGGAGTATGCAAAGCTTTTTAAAGTGTCGCTGACGAAAAAATTGCGGCGAAATATGTTCAGGTTATTTAATTCCCGTTCCTTACCGATCAATTTTTATCAGCTTTCAACTGAGAACACTCCTTTTTTTTCCTTGTAACAGGTTCACAATTATCGTCTCATCCCTGATTTGCCTAGGAGGGCTGTCCAGTCTTTCCCACAAAATTCAGTTCGTCAGAATTTAGTTCGTCATTTAACCCCTGCCGTTTTCTATCTCCTTAGAATCGGGCAGAGGCCGTGCATGCAACTGTAAAGAACATTTTGAAAATTGATCACTATTTTTAATCCATTACCTTTTGTACACTACTTAAGCAAAAGGAAGCTTGTCGGTGCAACCTTATGCTTCCTTCCCTTTTTTAAAATAGATACGACATCGCCACCTTTGATGGGAAGTTCTCCATAAGCTGTTTTGAGTTTACCTGTGAGTGTAAGTATCAAACATTCTCGGTCGTATACTTCGGCGATTGCCGCATAAATTTCCTGAGTGTCAAATTTCAAGGTCAGGTCAAGATAACCATCGCCTGCTAATTCATGACAGTCATCAATATTACACCCATCAACATTGATTGCATAAGGTGTAGCGACATCTTCCATTGCCCAACGAAGTGGTAACACGCCGGCTAATGTGATTGATGTGGGGTCAATGGTAGTTACATCAAAGTCAGCTGTACCAGAGACAGCAACAGGAAGGACACCTTTGCTTCCCACATTAATCGGGGTCGGGCAACCGCCAGGTTTGATGTCCACATGAACAGCAACAGAACATATCCCAGTGTCTTCTTCAATCACTGTCGGTTCATCAACCATCGGAGGCAATTCTTCATTGCTGCTTTTGATTGTGACCTGATTCGTTAAAACAGTTCCAGGAAGTGCCGTGACGTTTATCGTTAACTGAACACATGTGTTTTCGGATTCTTTGTCAAGTAAACCGATATCCCATGTGACACTATGGGTGGAGGCGTCATATACTCCACTGCTGCCTTCTGAAACAGAGACAAAACTTGTGTCATCAGGAAGTACGTCGGTGAGGATTACGTCATCAACATCATAAGAATTGGGGTTATCGTAACAAATGTTATACGTTATGTCCTCACCGGAAACTACACATTCATCCTGGTTGAGACTATCTGATTTTGAAAGATTAAGAGACTCAGCAACAGTTACCTGACTCCACATGACAACAGAGAAGAATGCCATCGGAATCACAAAAAATTTATTCATTGTTTCGCTCCATTGTTTTATATGTCCCTTTAATAGGGTCTATCCTTTCTGATTGCTTTCTCCTAAGAGTAGTCGACCAAATTTTAAAATACAAATTTCCTGGATAATTTTTTTGTAGATACTGAACGAAAAAAAGATACTGCTGCGAACTTGTTATTGGCAATTGTAACCATATTTTTGAAAAAATAAGAAAATATTTTGTGAGGTATCTAACACCGGTAAACGGTAAGTGAGGCCGGCATAAGTGCCTTGTTGGTATATCCAACTTGCTAATGTTAAACGAACTTTTCATTTTCTTGTTTTTTATGACAGCTTTTGAAGAGTAAGGCACTAACACAGGTAAACGGTAAGGAAAGGCGGAGTAGGTGCCTTGGTGACAGGGGCAAGTCATCGATTACAAGTAAGCTTTCCAAGCTTTTGCTTTTTTGACAGCTTTTCAAGAGTAAGGCACAAAAAAAGGCGGCTGTTCCATTT
>JAYEOK010000179.1:0-11501 GCA_034722915.1 Thermodesulfobacteriota bacterium
CCTAAGTCAGCACAGTTATTGTATAAGGAATTGAGACCACTATGAAAGTAACAAAAAAACGTCTGGAAGAGCACCTGATCACCGAGAAGCCATACTACCTTGCCACCGGCAAGGAGGTGGAAATTGCCATATCAGCCCATAAGAATTGCCTGCCACTGCTCTTAAAAGGACCAACGGGTTGCGGCAAAACCCGGTTCATGCAATTTCTGGCCTGGAAACTCAAACGCCCCCTTATCACAGTCTCCTGCCATGACGATCTCTCCACCAGTGATCTGGTTGGACGCTTTCTTATCCGTTCCGGTGAAGCGGTCTGGACAGATGGCCCGTTAACCCTGGCAGTTCGTGCAGGTGCCATCTGCTATCTTGATGAAATTGTGGAAGCAAGAAAAGATACCACTGTAGTCATTCATCCACTGGCTGATGATCGCAGAGAACTCCCTGTGGAAAAGCTTGGTGAGTTGCTGTCCGCACCTCCGGAATTCATGATCAGTGTCTCCTACAATCCTGGCTACCAGAGTGTATTAAAAGATTTGAAACCTTCCACCCGCCAGCGTTTTGTCGCCATTTCCTTTGACTATCCGGAGCCTGAACAGGAGACCAGAATCGTCTGTCAGGAAGGTGGCGTTGAAAAAGATCTTGCACGTTCACTGGTAAAGCTTGCCGGCATGACACGCAGCCTCAAGGAATCCGGCCTTGCCGAAGGTGCCTCCACCCGTCTCCTTATCCAGACGGGGCAACTGGTACGGGACGGCATAGATATTCACACAGCATGCAGGGCAGCACTCATTGAACCACTGAGCGATGATCCGGAACTGCTGGCAGCATTACAGGAAATGGTAAGCTCTATCTTTTGATAGCGTCATACAACATGAAACTTGCCATACTCACTGAACGCTTTTACGATCTGGTAGCCCCGGATATCCCCAATGAATGGGATGTTGAAGAGGTACTGGAACCATTGATAGATGAAAGCGATCAGGTGTGTGCAGCCATCCTTGGTCACATCCCTGTTATCTGGCCCGTCTCTCACTCACTCTGTTTTGATTTTCTGCGTCTGCTACCCAAAACTCTGCAACATCTCAGCCTGGAGCAGATCCCACGCTGGATCGGCATTACCCTGGACTTTTACGAAACAAGTGGATTGCGGGCAGCCCAACGCTTTATGCAGGATGATATTAAAACCTACCTTGCAAAACTTGAAGGTGAAGGAGGCCTTAGTCTTGCAACAGTCGAAAAAAGACTTCTTCCTTATATTCGAGGTATTGCAAGGGATGAATTACAAATTGCAGCGGGCCGGTTTTGCTACACAGACACCAGTTCCATTTTTATTCCTGAAGAGCTTGACCAGTTTGAAAACAACGATGACAATTTCCTTCTATACAAATTGATCCTTACCTTTCAATGGGGGTTTATCGCCTGTGGAAGTTTTCTGAATAAAGCACCTGCAGACTGTACTCACATTTCCTGCGATGAAGACAAACTCTGGCTTCGCGCTTTTTTTGACAGCTTTGAAGAACCACTTCTTGCCCGCGATATCTATCACAGCCTGGAATCCATTCGAGTCAGAATCTTCCTCAGCCATGAATTACCCGGGCTGATGCGAGCAGCAGAAGAACAAATATTCCCAGGCCTTCGTGCCCGACAAGTAAAAGACAGATCCACAAACGCTCTCAGCTCCCTGCAACAGATACTCATTGCAGACAAAACTGAGATATACGAGCAGTTACGCCAGCATCTCACAATACCAGAAAGCCTGGATTACGATCGCGGTCTGGCCTCGGCAAATGACTCTGTGAAAATCACCTCAAGGCTCTATTCAACCTTACAGATGCATGAGCAGGAATATATCCCCATTCTGACGCTTCCTTTCCAGGGAACTCTAAGGCTGCGATCTGTAGAGACAGCCAGAAAACTAAAAGAACAAAAGATGGGTGAACAGTTTGTGGATCTGATGGCTGCGTATCTGCTCACACTTTCCAAAAAAGAACTGGGAAACATCTTAAAACAGGATACAAACGACAGCGCCAATGCAGGGCTTGCAGAATCAGATATAAGCATGATCATGGACAGTGAGTTTGCAAGAACCGCTGATCAGGAAAAAGAGGCCCCGTTGCTGGTCACCATCAACAATGAAGAAATCGAGTTGCCTGCAGAACTGGAAGATTTCAGCAAAAACTTTTTTGATGAATTTGGTCATCTGCCTGCACGATTTTTATCAAGCGCCGCAGGAAAGGCTGGACAGGAAATGCTGACGCAGGATGTTTCAGGAAAAAATGAGGCTGACCTGCCGTGCACCGAGGCACTGCTCTATGACGAATGGGATTACAGAAGACAGGGCTATCGAAAGAAGTGGTGTTCACTTCATTTTAAACAATTAAAACCGATTCATTCAGCATTTATCCGTAACACCCTGGATAAATACCACGGCCTGACCATTCGCTTGCGCCATCAGTTTGAGATGATGCGAAGCCAGGAACGTTTCGTCAAACGTCAACGCGAGGGGGATGATATTGATTTTGATGCCCTGGTGGAATCCATTTCCGACTCATGCGCCGGTATCTCTTCATCAGACCGATTGTTTATCCGCTTAAAACGTGATGAGCGGGATATCGCTGTCCTGTTTCTGGTGGACATGTCCAATTCCACGGCTGGCTGGGTGAACAATGCCCTGAAAGAATCACTGGTTCTCATGGCTGAAGCCATGGAGGTACTGGGAGACCGCTACGGCATCTATGGATTTTCAGGTATGCGCCGCTCCCGCTGCGAACTCTTTCATGTCAAACATCTGACAGAAGCCTATGGCGAACAGGTAAAAGAACGAATCAGTTCCATTGCGCCCAGCGAATACACAAGGATGGGGCCACCTATCCGCCATGCAACTGCCCTGCTGAAAGACGTTGATGCAAAAATTCGTCTCATCATTACCCTCACTGACGGCAAACCGGAAGACTATGATGACTACAAAGGCCAATATGCCATTGAGGATACCCGTCACGCCCTGCTTGAAGCCAAGACTTCAGACATTCATCCCTTCTGCATCACCATCGATCACCAGGCCAGGGATTACATGAAACATATGTATGGCCCTGCCAATTACATCTTTATAGATAATGTCCGTAAACTTCCTCTTCGGATGCCGGAAATATACCGGGTTCTGACCAGCTGAAACTAGTGTCGTTCCTCAGGAGGCTGAAAGAAAACTATTAATAAAACAGGTACAGCATGCTCATCAAAATCACTAAAAACAGTACCATCATACCACTCCCCACCCGCATGTAGTCCGTGGTTTTGTAGCCTCCGGGCTGCATGATGAGAGCGTTGACCTGATGTGTTGGCAGCATAAAGGTATTAATGGAGGCAACAGCTACAACCATTCCTGCAATTCGTGGATCACAACCGACTTGAGATGCCAGATTCATGGCAATGGGAACCAGCAGAACTGTAGTGCCGACATTGGAAACAAACATGGCAAAAAAGGAAGTCATCACGGCAAGAATCAGGTAAAGGAGCATGGTTGTGAGGCCATCCATCTGCTGCAGAATCATAGTTGCCAGATAATCTGCTGCACCTGTTTTTTCAAAGGCAACTCCCAGCGGGATAAGACCTGCAACCAGAAAAATGGTTTTCCATTCAACCGCTTTGTATACTTCATCAATATGCATAACTTTTCCGATCACCAGGATCATGAGGGCAACCAGGCCAGCCACGGACAAGGCCAGGTTTGTCCCCAGGGCAAGAGCCAGGAAAGCTGTCAGGGCAACCAGGGCCAAAGCAGCCTTGCCTTCCCTGATTTCTTCCCCCCGCAGGTTTTCGGTGTAAATCAGGTCAGTATTGTCCTGCAGGGTGCGGAGGCTGTCCCACTTCCCATGGAGCAGGATGGTATCACCGGGTTTCAGGACAAGATCAACCAGCTTCTCGATGCAGGTATTCTGTCCCTGCATAACGGCCAGCGGATTGATGGAATAGAGTTTTCTGAGTTCAAGCTCTTTCATTGTATGCCCGTTTAAAGCAGAGCGGGAAGAAACAATGGCCTCAACAATACCAAACTGCTCCGGTGAAGCTTCTGCAACAAAAGTTTCGAAATTATCCCGTGGCTGCCATCCGGTATCATTGACAATATCCTGCAGGGCGTCTTCAAGGCATACCAGAAAAACAACGTCGCCAGCCCCAATCAGGGTTGTACTCTGAGGCACATAAACCTTTGTGCCTCCTTTATCGTGGCTCACTCCCAGAGCCGTGGCCTTGTATTTTGATCGGAGATCGAGCTGCCCAAGGGTCTGCGGAGAAAAATCGTCAGGCACAACACACTCAAATCCCCTTCCCACCTCTCCACCATACAGCTCACGCAGCTTGGCACTGGCAACACCAGTTTCCTCATTTTCTTCCCTTATCGGAAGCAACCTGCAGCCGATCAGTAAAAAATAGGCAAGGGCGCCAGCGACCATGGCAATTCCAATCGGGGTTATGGAAAATAAACCAAGGGGGACAAAACTCTCGCCGGATGGTGCATTTGCGTTCCACCAGTCCCTCATAACATCGTTGAGAATAATAAGCGGCGTAGCACCAACCAGGGTGAGATTCCCACCCATGTTGGCACAAAACCCCATGGGCATGATAATTTTTGAAGCAGGGATCCCGCTGATTCTGCTGACCTTGAGGGCAGCTGGAAGCATCAGGGCAACTGCTCCCACGTTGGACATGATACCGGAAGGGACAGCCACTGTTAATCCCAACAGGGTGACGACTCTGGATTCACTGGTGCCGGCAATCTTCATAATTTTCCGGGCAATTTTACCCACCACTCCGGTCTTATCGAGTGAAACACCGATGGTCATGACGCAAATGAGGACTACAACGGCATTGGAGCCAAGGCCGGCTATCGCCTCTTGACCGGAAAGAATGCCGGTAAGCGGCAGGAGGGTCATAACAAGCAGTCCCACGACATCCACTCGCAGGAGATTAAATACCAATAGAACAATGACCAGACCGAGAATAGAAAACACGATTAGCATTTCATTCGTGAGTACAAGGGGATCCATAGTTATTTCCTCAATAATATTATCTCTTTATGGTAAACCACAACGATCATCTGCTTTCACAGACAACAACACTATACGAACAAACTTGAATACTCTTTCCTCTAATCGCCTGCTGCTGCGCAGGTTCCATGATATCCAGAGAAATAGAACGATTTGTATCCACGGCCAGATGCCATGTTCGCTCTTTTAACTCCGGCAGTTCCATGGACAGGTTGTCTTCCGACATATTGAACATAATATGCAGGTCTTCTTCCCTGGCTTCCACTCGACTCAAAGTGCAGGCAAGAACCTTAGATGAAGAATCTTTCCATTGCGGCCTGTTTAATTTCACACCATGCCAGGTAATATCCTGCATGGTATCAACATCAGACTGCGAACCAGTGAGAAACTGACGCTGCATGAGACAGGGGTGCCGCTTGCGCAGTCGGATCATGCCCCTGGTAAAGAGAAACATTTCCTGATTTTTTTCCAGCAGGCTCCAGTCAAACCAGCTCAGCTCGTTATCCTGGCAGTAACAGTTATTGTTACCCTGTTGAGTGCGCAGCAGCTCATCGCCTGCAAGAATCATGGGCACGCCCTGGCTGAGCATGAGCACAGCCATAAAATTTTTAACCTGTTTCCGCCTGCGTGCATTGACTGCCGGATCATCGGTTACACCTTCAGCGCCGTAATTTCTACTGTGATTATGGTTATCACCATCACGATTCCCCTCGCCATTAGCCTGATTGTGTTTTTCATTGTAACTGACCAGATCATAGAGGGTAAAACCATCATGGCAGGTAATAAAGTTAACGGAGTTAATCGGCAATCGGCCGGAACTCTGATAGAGATCGCTGGAACCGGTCAGCCTGGTGGCCAGTTCCGGAACCTTCCCTGGATCGCCCTTGATAAACTCTCGGATAAGGTCACGATAGCGTCCATTCCATTCCGCCCAGCGAAATCCCGGAAAACCGCCCACCTGGTACAGGCCTCCTGCATCCCAGGCCTCAGCAATGAGACGGGTATGGGAGAGAGTATCGGAAAATTCAATATTCCATACAACCGGGGCATGGTACATGGGAGCGCCATCTTCTCCCCGGGCCAGAATAGAAGCCAGGTCAAACCTAAAACCATCCACATGAAATTCCTTGACCCAATACTCCAGAGCCTCAATGATAAAACGAGCCACCAGGGGATGGTTACAGTTCACGGTATTGCCGCAGCCGCTGTAATTCTTATAAAGTTTGGGATCATGATTTTCAAGATGATAAAAGCCACGGTTCATTAATCCTTTAAAATTAATGGTTGGTCCATCCTTCCCCCCTTCTGCAGTATGATTAAACGCCACGTCAAGGATAACGCAGATTCCGGCCCGATGTAATGCCTTGACCATATCACGGAACTCATCCCGATGGCACCCTGACAGCGGATCAATACAGTAGCCCGCATGTGGACTGAAGAAAGAATGGGTGGCATAGCCCCAGTAATTCTGCAGCTCAAGATCGCGTGCATTATCTGGCAGATCCTGCTCATCAAAGGCCATGACCGGCAGAAGTTCCACAGCGGTCACCCCAAGATCCTGGAGATACGGAACCTTTTCTATAATTCCGGAAAAGGTTCCAGGGTGTTTAACCTCTGCTGAGGGATGTCGGGTAAAGCCTCCCACATGGAGTTCATAAATGATCTCCTTTTCGCAGGTTTGCTGCAGTGGTTTATCCCCTTCCCAGTCATAGCTGTTTTCCGGCAAAACCATTGCCCGCATGGAAACTGCGCCCTTCTTCTGTTCAGGGTCACGGTTATACTTTCTCTGCCACAGGACATCAGTTACTCCCCTTGCCCACGGATCCAGTAATTCAAGAGAGGGATCAAATTTATACCCGGTATCGCCATTTTCCGGACCATCCACCTTCCAGGTATAGGATATTTTCTCCTGCCCTGTCAGCCCTTCCACAAAGACATGCCAGAAGAAAAAATTACGGTTCTCTATGGGATCAAGTTCAATGACCTGAAATGGGCTGCTGGAATCCGGTTTCTCGTAGAGAAGGAGTTGAACAGCGCTTGCATGGCGGGAAAAAATGCAAAAATTGGTACCGTCGGCACCAACGGTGGCACCTGTTGGATAACGATTTCCGATGGTAATTTGATAGGGTTTCATATGATTGGAGGAACAACTCTTTTTGTTTATATGATAGTTACAGACATCGTCTGCCCTTGTTACACCGCAGAGCGGTGTAACAAATAACAAGTAACGCGGTGTAACAAGTAAAATTGAACATCTTGCCGGTCTGAGTGTTCAGGATGAACTTATCGCCCTGCGGGCGGGTTTTAAAAAGAGAATGTCGAATATCGAACAAGTAAGCGCAGACTCCGAGGAATGTCGAACTGCAGAAGGGGAAGAGCCCTTGATCCGTCGTCTTTTATTCCGATCGATATTCGATATTCCTTGTTCGATATTCGATATTCATTTTTTAAACTTCGTAAAAAATGAATATTCCTATGCTATTAAATTACTGAACACTGATAATCTTTCAATTTTTAACTTTTAACTCAAAACTTTTAACTGACAGCCATGTCATCAATAACCTTCAAAGTCTGACTGGCAATCTCATATTCCTCATCAGTGGGTATGACAAGCAGGCTGACCTGGCTGTCACTGGCCTGAATTTCCAGAATCTCCTTTTGACGGATACTGTTTTTCTTCCCGTCAAGACAAAAACCCAGCCGTTCCATCCCCTGACAGCTCAGTTGCCGGACAATTGCCGAATTTTCACCAATGCCGCCGGTAAACACAATACAGTCCACCCCGCCAAGGGCTGCCATATAAGCACCGATATATTTTTTAAGCCGGTAGCAGAATATGGTCAGGGCAAGCCTGGCCTGATGATCACCCTGCTCTGCTGCCTGGCTGATAGTGCGCATATCATTCTCACCGCAGATTCCTTTCAGCCCACTCTCCTTGTTGAGCAGGGTATTAAGAGCGTCCATGTCCAAACCACTTTCCTTGGACAGGTAGAAGAGAATGGCAGGATCAATGTCTCCACTGCGAGTTCCCATGACCAGTCCTTCAAGGGGTGTCATCCCCATGGAGGTATCAATACATTCTCCGCCCCTGATAGCTGCTGCACTGGCACCGTTACCAAGATGGAGTGTGATAATATTCAACTCCTCAAGAGGTCTATCGAGATGGAACGCAGCCTGGTGCGCAACATAACTATGGGATGTACCATGGAAACCATAACGTCGTACCTTTCGCTCCTCATACAAACGATAGGGAAGGGCATAGATATATGCATGTTCAGGAATAGACTGGTGAAAAGCGGTATCAAAAACCGCGACCTGAGGTATCCCGGCAGCATGATCCATGGTCACCTGAATTCCCATCAAATTGGCAGGATTGTGAAGGGGTGCAAGGGGAATCAACTCTTCAATGGCTGCAATGACGGTTTCATCAATACGTACCGGCTGATGAAAAGCCTCACCGCCATGAACAACCCGATGTCCGATCCCGGCAAGTTCGCCTGTATCAACAAGTGTTCCGCTCTCCTGTAACATCTCACCCATAACCTTGATGGCTTCGCGATGATCGGCCACAGGATAGCTTTGTTTGCTTTCCTTTTCAAGCCCTGAAGAATCAACAAAAGACAGCTGGGCATTACTTTTAACATCACCAATCTGCTCTATTAATCCAGACGCCAGAACAGAAAGATCCGCCTTCACAAAAAGCTGGAACTTGAGTGAGGATGAACCGCAATTGATGATAAGTATTTTCATAATCTCTTCCTATAGCTCTATGATTTCCATAGTATGATTGCTATCCGGATGATCCGGTGATGGCCCCTCAGCTTTAATAAAACAGCTTCCCTTTAATCCATGATTCTTCACATACCCACGGATTGCGGCACCCCAGTCCCTTGGTTTGCTCTCCTCCAGAATGGAATACACTCCATACGAAAACATGAGATCACGGCAGGTCTTGAGTGAAGTAGATATTGCAACAATCCAGATCGGTAAGCGAAAACGGGTTAAACTCCTGGCTATGTAACCACTGGAGGTCGGAGCAAGAATAACGGCAGGAGAATCAACACGAGCGACGATATTTTCAATACTTACCGCTAGAAGATCAACAGTGTGGGGTTTATAATCAATCGCCTGAGGTTTTAAAACGAATTCAGAGTGCCGATGCAGTCGATGCGGTTCTGTTGCCGCAGCAATTTTTGCCAGCATCTGCACAGCCTCCAGAGGGTAGTCTCCCATGGCCGATTCCTCGGAAAGCATGACACAGTCAGTCCCGTCGAGGATGGCATTAGCCACATCAGTTGACTCGGCTCGGGTGGGCCTTCGGTTCCCGGTCATAGATTCAAGCATCTGAGTTGCGGTGATCACCGGCTTACCAAAAAAATTAGCTCTGGCCGTGATAGTTTTCTGGGCCACGGCAATCTCTTCAATGGGGATTTCCACACCAAGATCTCCTCTGGCCACCATAACTCCATCAGTGACTTCAAGGATCTTATCAATATTTTCCCAGACGCTGGCCCGTTCTATCTTGGCAATGATAAAGGGATCAAAGCCCATTTCCGTGGCAGCCGCCCGAACATCCTTCACATCCTGGGCCGTGTTGACAAAAGACTGGCCAACAGCATCCACACCGTTTTCCAGAGCAAACTGCATGCATTCACGATCCCGTGGAGTAAAGGCGCTGCTTCCAAGATCAATGCCAGGGATATTCAAACCCTTTCTGGGACGGAGCTTGCCACCGACAACAACAGTACAGTGGATATCTTCTCCCTTAACCTCTTCAACCCGCAGCTCGATGAGACCATCGTTGAGAAAAAGAGTATCCCCTTTTTTGACCACACCGGGCAGGTTCTTCATGGTCATGGAAACACGTTCCACGTTTCCAATGATATCTTCAGCAGTTAGAGTAAAACGTGCATCTTGCTCAAGGATGATAAAGTCCTCCGCCAAGTCACGGATACGCATCTTAGGTCCAGGCAAGTCAGCCAGGATGGCAACCCGCCTGCCAATCTTCTCGGAGGCAGCCCTGATTTTTTGTATCACTTCGCCATGGCTTGTAAAATCACCATGAGAAAAATTAAGGCGGGCTACATTCATCCCGGCTTCAATCATTTTCTCTATCATCTCAGAGGAATCAGAGGCAGGGCCAATTGTACAGACAAGTTTTGTTTTATTATTTGGAAGAATTTTCATGTAATTTTATGTGCTTGCGTGTAGTTAATTTCAGCAAAACAGGAAGCCTGCCAGAGAATACCATTTCGGAATCTCGGACAGGCTCCCCAGGAGCTTCCTATGGATATACAAAGAAGTCGGTTAATTTTTCATTTCACGAACAAATATGAAAAGAATCATTCAATCTCCGCATTGCAAACTTATTTGACAGCCGGTTTCTCAGTTACACTGAAGCCGACAGCCGAGGTATGGGTGATCATGACACGATCACCGACTTTAACTTTTTTCAAATTTTCAGGATATTTCGGACTTACTGTCTTTACTTCACCCTCTTTGTTTTTCAAGGTTACCAGCTCTTTTTCCAAATCAATGGCCTCAATGGTGACCACCACACTGACCTGCTCGACTGCCAGAGCCGCAGGTTTTTCTCCGGGCTCTGATCCTGCAGCAATAGCCTCGCCTGTGGCTCCGGGTTCAACCTCATCCGCTCCAAAGACCTGAATAGTTACGACTTCAAGGTATTCGATGACCACCTGATCACCAGTCTCGATATCGTCTATACGGCCAGCTTTCCCATCAAGAGTAATGCTGACAGTTTCGCCCTCTTCATTCTTCAAAGTCACCTGTCTCGTCTCTCTGTCAATACTTTCTATTGTTGCTTCAACGGTCAGCAGAGTCCCTTCCTGTCGCAATGGTTTTTCAGCAACAGCGGTCTTGTCTGCAGCAACAGCAGTCTTGTCTGCAGCAAACGCAGTAAGACTCATGAGAACGACCAGGAGAGATGCACATATCATGTTTGAGATCAGTTTCATTTCGTTTTCCTCTAGTTAATGTATTATTTTTTTTCAGACTTTATTGTCCTCTGTACTATTTAGTGCCTTAGGAACGTACATTAAATAACCTGAACATCTTTCTTGCCCTTTGTTCCGCCAGCAATACTTTAAAAACCGTTACATACAGGGAGTATGCAAAGCTTTTTAAAGTGTCGCTGACGAAAAAATTGCGGCGAAATATGTTCAGGTTATTTAATTCCCGTTCCTTACAGAATATTTTCTTGTTTTTTTTGAACATATTCTGCTAAGGCACTTATCCAGTGAACTGAACTGTTTCCGGTTGAACCGGGTTAGACACTCTTAATTTACAAAAAGAATAAAGCATAATTGGAACATCATTTACTGCTGTTTTATTTATTTTCCTCCTTGTGTTGTGCCTGAATGGCAGTGATAGCTACGGTATTGACAATATCCGCAACCAGGCAACCACGGGACAAGTCATTCACCGGCTTGTTCAGTCCCT
>JAYEOK010000180.1:0-6530 GCA_034722915.1 Thermodesulfobacteriota bacterium
ATGTACCCCAAGGGCATTTCCTCCGGGGCATATTTTTTCCGTCTTCTGTGTTGCTCGTTGCTCACGTAACCCGTTATGCTCCCGCCTCGCGCCTTGAATACGAAAAAAACTCCTATTAATTTTTGTTGAACTTAGCGCCCTTTGGGCGGGTTTTAAAAAGAGAATGTCGAATGTCGAACAGGTAAGCGCAGACTCCGAGGAATATCGAATATCGATCGGAATAAAAGACGAAAGATCAAGGGCCTTTCCCCTTCTGCGGTTCGACATTCCTCGGAGTCTTCGCTTACCTGTTCGATATTCGATATTCGTCCTTAAATGTTCGGTATTCATTCTTTAAGCTTCGTAAAAAATGAAAATTCCTATGCTATCAAGTTATTTATCTCCCGTTCCTTAAGGGTTCACTCAAAAAATCAATGTCAATAACTGGAAAACTATCACGACTAAAACCTAATGCTTCCCGTTCGGCGCATCTTTTTGTGGCTGCATCGCTGTGGACCGTTGTCGGTGTGTCACTCATGTCTCGTGGCATTGTCTGGCTTGGAGCAATTGATAAGCCATGGATTATTCTTCCAGCCTTACTGCTTGGAACTCTCAAATCATCTTTTATGCTGGATCGTTCCGCAAAAAAAAGCATCGATCGTATTATTGCCACCCGGGACGGACGATGTCTTGGAGGTGTTTATTCTGTGAAAACATGGCTGCTGGTATTGTTGATGATGACAGCCGGTTGCCTGATGCGTAACTCCACCCTGCCAAAAGAATTTCTTGGTTTATTTTATGTGTCCATTGGCTGGGGATTGCTGTTTTCCAGTAGACTCGCCTGGTCTGCCTGGAAACGAGGCTCGGAAACACTTCCGGAGACTAAAAACCACAAAGATTCCTGAATTAATATGGCTGGTGAATCCTATAATCAAATCCAGATAAACAGGGCAGCACTATGCCATAATTATCGTCTTCTGCAAAAACGTGCTGGTTCTCAAACCAGGCTTCTTGCCATGGTTAAGGCTGATGCTTACGGTCACGGTATGATCGAGTCTGCAAAAACTTTTGCTGATGTCGGCTGTAAGGATTTCGGAGTTGCAGAAATTGGTGAAGGGGTCCAACTGAGAGCGTCAGATATTCAGGGAAATATTTTTATCTTTCTTGGTTTTGATTCATCGGATGTTGCATTGTTTTTTGATTATGGTCTTACTCCGGTTCTCTATGATATGGAAAGTGCCAAAGTCCTTTCCCGTGAGGCAGTAAAACAGAACAAAGAGATAACAGTTCACCTGAAAGTGGATTGCGGAATGACAAGGCTTGGCATACTGCCGGATGAGGTCGAACAGTTTTTAACACAATTGAAACAACTGCCTGGAATTGTCTGTGCCGGTATTGCCAGTCATTTTCCAAGGGCGGATGAGCAGGATTCGTCCCATACTCCAGAGCAGTTTCTTTATTTTGAACAGCTCTCTGCATCTGCTGACAAAATACAGAAACATTCACTCATCAAACATACTGCAAATTCCGGTGGAATTCTCTACTTTCCACAAACCTGTTGTGATATGGTAAGGGCAGGAATTGCCCTCTATGGCTATTATCCGGACGGAATTGCAGGGGTTGGAACTGAAGCTGGAGAAAAGTTACAACCTGCCATGTCTTTTACAACTCGTGTATTACAGGTAAAAACAGTTTCTGCAGGTGTTGGGGTAAGTTACGGTCATACCTATACAACAGATGGAAAAACCAGGATTGCGGTTCTGCCGGTTGGCTACGAAGATGGCCTTTCCCGCAGTTTATCCAATACAGGTGAAGTGCTTATTCATGGGAAAAGAGCTGCCATTATCGGGCGCATCTGCATGAATTTGTGTATGGTTGATGTCAGTCATATTAAAGGTGTTCAGCCAGGGGACAAGGTTGTAGTCCTCGGCTCGCAGTTTGACGAAACTATCAGCGGTGATGAAATCGCAGGATGGATGGATAGTATCTCATATGAAGTACTCTGTCTGTTTGGAAATAATAACCAAAGAAAACACATAGAATGATTCTTAAACGTTTAACAAAGCTTGTTGATGCCTGTTTTGAAAAGGGTGTCAGGGAAGGAAAATGGTCCAATGCAGCTCTCGGAAAATATTCCGTTGAGGTTCCCAAGCGTGAAGGGCAAGGGGATTATTCAACCAACATGGCCATGGTCATGGCTGGTATGGAAAAAAAGAATCCTCGGGAAATAGCAGGGCTATTGCTTGGACTGCTTTCTGAAAATGATACCATTATAGAAAAACTGGAAATTGCAGGCCCCGGCTTTGTAAATATTTTTCTTAAAGCACAGGTGTGGCAGGATGTTTTAAATCCGGTTCTTGCTTCAGGCGAAAATTTCGGTAAATCCACTGTTGGAAATGGCAAAAAAGTTATGGTTGAATTTGTCAGTGCCAATCCAACCGGACCGTTAAGCATTGGCCATGGACGTCAGGCGATCCTTGGAGATGCCATTGCCCGTTTGCTCGAAACAACAGGCCACTCTGTCTTTCGTGAGTATTATTTCAATGATGCCGGCAGGCAGATGCGTGTGTTGGGTGAATCTACCCGGGCCCGTTACCTTGAACTTCAGGATAAACCCTTTGAATTCCCGGAAGATGGCTACCAGGGAGAGTACATTCAGGATATTGCTCAGTCTCTTCTTGATGAGAAAGGCGATTCCCTCTCAAAACAGGACGATGTACTTCCCTTTACCGAAAAGGCAGTGGAGGTTATTTTTGCTGATATTTCCTCCACCCTGGAACGAATGGGTATTAAGTTCGACAACTATTATAATGAACATTCCCTGTACGACGAAGGACACATTGATTCTGTCGTGCAAGAGCTCAGAGATAAGGGGCTGGTGTACGAAAAAGATGATGCCGTCTGGTTTAAGACCACTGAGTTTGGGCATGAGCAGGATCGGGTAATCATCAAAAAAACCGGGGAACCAACCTACAGATTGCCGGATATTGCCTATCACCGAGAAAAATTCAGACGTAATTTTGACTGGATGGTGGATATCTTCGGTTCTGATCATATTGCTACGGTTCCTGATGTGATGGCAGGGCTTGAGGCACTGGGCTACGATTCCAGCAAGGTCACTGTGGTTTTACATCAATTTGTAACACTTACCCGGAATGGTAAGCAGGTGAAAATGTCCACCCGCAAGGCAACTTTTGTCACCGTGGATGAGCTGCTTGATATGGTGGGGACGGATGTTGCACGTTTTTATTTTATGATGCGTAAGGCCGACAGTCAGCTTGAATTTGATCTTGATCTTGCAACCAGTGAAGAAAAAGAGAACCCGGTTTATTATGTACAGTATGGACATGCCCGTCTTTGTTCCATTATGCGTCGCGCCCAGGATATGGGTATGAAAACGATCAGTGCTGAAAATGCTGATCTTTCACTCCTTGTGGAACCGGAAGAGATCCAACTGTTAAAACGAATATCCTCGTTTCCAGCTGCCATTGAATCTGCAGCACTTGATCTTGCGCCCCATCGTGCCATCTTTTTCCTTATGGAACTTGCGGCCGATTGGCATAGTTATTATAATAAACACAAAGTGATAGATCCAGATCATGTTGAACAGGCTGTCACTGATGCACGTCTCTGTCTGGTAACAGCACTGCGCCTGGTCTTCAAGAACGGGTTGGAGATGCTTGGCCTGACCGCCCCTGAAAAAATGTAGTAATCAGCAACAGAGTATGGCTCCCAGGAAACGAAAAAAACCTGTTAAAAAGGTCAAATTCCAATTAACCAGAAGCGGAATCGCAGGAATTGGTGTTGTCTGTTTTTGTATTTTTCTGTGGATGTTTTTGATTGGAGTGTGGGCTGGTCAGTCTCTTCTATACCCACCCGTAAGCACAGGTGACTTTCCCTCTAACATTGAAGGTAGGGGCAAAGGAACACAGGTGCTGGAAATTATCCAACTTGAAGCTGACAAAAAGAAAATAAAAAAATAAAAAAAACCGACTTACTTCCCATGATACGAAATGCCAGAATGGGGGATGTGAAAAAAATCCATTCCCTGCTTAATCACTATGCAGATAAAGGTCTGCTCTTAGGACGGTCTTACAGTGCGCTTTATGATCAGTTACGTGATTTCAAGGTATTTACTGATTCCAGGGACAATCTTCTTGGCGTTTGTGCATTACATATCATTTGGGAAGATCTTGCTGAAATCAGATCTCTTGCAGTTGCTGAAGATGCCCAGCGAAAAAATGTCGGCAAAAAACTGGTTCGTGTCTGTCTTGAAGAGGCAGAACATTTTGGTATAGACAAGGTTTTCACCCTGACTTACCAGGCCGATTTTTTTCGAAAACAGGGTTTTGCAGACATCGATAAAAGCATGTTACCTCACAAGATATGGAGTGATTGTATAAATTGTACCAAATTTCCGGATTGTGATGAAGAGGCTCTGCAATGCTCAGTTGCAGAAGTCTTGAAGTCTTGAAATCTTGTAAAACATCAAAATATAAAGTGAATTGTTAAAATGATAGGAAAAGCCCTGACAAAAGTCTTTGGAAGCAAAAATGATCGTACTCTGAAGCAGATTAAGCCCCTGGTGAACCGGATCAATGAGCTTGAAGATACGGTTATTTCACTGGACGATGCACAGCTTGCTGCAAGAACTGTAGAATTCCGTGAGCGTCTGGCAAAAGGAGAAGATATAGATACACTTCTCCCTGAAGCTTTTGCAACCATGCGCGAGGCAGGCAAACGCGTCCTTGGCGAACGTCATTACGACGTGCAGCTTATTGGTGGTGTGATACTTCATCAGGGCAAGATTGCTGAGATGAAAACTGGTGAAGGAAAGACCTTGACATCGACTTTGCCGGTATATCTTAATGCTCTCGGAGGCAAAGGTGTTCACCTGGTAACAGTGAATGATTATCTCGCTGCCCGTGATGCCGACTGGATGGGACAGATATATAATGCCCTTGGGATTTCCGTTGGTAAGATCATCCATGACATGCAGGACAACGACAGGCGTCAGGCATATGCTGCGGATGTTACATACGGAACCAATAATGAATTTGGTTTTGATTATCTACGTGATAATATGAAGTTTGAGATGGAAGATTTCTGCCAGCGTGATTTTAATTTTGCCATTGTTGATGAGGTTGACTCCATCCTTATTGATGAAGCCAGAACTCCACTGATTATCTCCGGCCCTGCAGAAATTTCCACCGAGATGTATGAGAGTGTGGATAAAATCATGAATGCCTTTAAAGTAGACAAGCACTTTATGGTTGATGAAAAAGCACGCCAGGTAGCATTGTCTGAAGATGGCATTGCCCTTGGTGAAGAACTTTTAGGTGTTGACAACCTCTATGAGCCCGATGCCATCGAACATTTACACCATCTGAACCAGGCCTTAAAGGCCCATGTCCTTTTTCAACGAGATGTTGATTATATTGTCAAAAATGGAGAGGTGGTCATTGTAGATGAGTTCACCGGCCGTACCATGGAAGGACGTCGATACAGTGACGGTTTACATCAGGCACTGGAGGCAAAGGAACATGTTAAAATTGAAAAAGAAAACCAGACGCTTGCCTCCATTACTTTCCAGAATTATTTTCGAATGTATGACAAACTGTCCGGAATGACGGGTACAGCCGACACTGAAGCTGCTGAGTTTAAAAAGATTTATGACCTTGATGTTGTGATCATGCCCACCAATATGCCAATGGTGCGTAAAGATTTCGCTGATGTCATCTATAAAAATGTAGCTGCCAAAGACAGGGCCGTGGTCAACGAGATCAAGAGCCTCCACGCAAATGGCCAGCCAGTACTCGTTGGAACCATTTCCATTGATGTCTCTGAAAAAATATCCAAATTGCTGAAAAAAGAAAAAATTAAGCATGAAGTGCTCAATGCCAAACAGCATGACCGTGAAGCAGAGATTATTGCCAATGCCGGACAGTATGGAAAGGTGACCATTGCCACCAACATGGCCGGACGAGGAACAGATATTAAACTCAGTCCTGAATCAAAAGAAGCCGGAGGTCTGCATATTCTCGGCACATCCCGTCATGAATCAAGACGCATAGATAATCAGTTGCGTGGTCGTTCCGGACGTCAGGGTGATGACGGGTCTTCAAGGTTCTTCCTCTCCCTTGAGGATGATCTGCTCAGGATTTTTGGCTCAGGCAGGATCTCAGGGATCATGGATAAACTAGGCATGGAAGAGGACGAACCCATTGAGCACAACCTGATTTCCAAAGCCATTGAAAATGCCCAGCGGAAGGTTGAAGGGCATAACTTTGACATTCGTAAACACCTGCTGGAATATGACGATGTCATGAACAAACAGCGTGAGGTTATTTATCGTCAGCGCCGTGAAGTTCTTGCCGGTGAAGACCTTGCTGAAGTGATTGGTGGTATGATTGCGGATCAGGTCGATGCGGTTGTTGCCGAATTTTCAAATGGCCGTCTGGCCTCTGAAGATTGGGAGTGGGAAGGTTTTGATGAACAGATGATGGAGCTTTTCCATATCACTCCTGACTGGAATGATGAAGACAGATCAG
>JAYEOK010000180.1:6630-11367 GCA_034722915.1 Thermodesulfobacteriota bacterium
GATGCGGTTGTTGCCGAATTTTCAAATGGCCGTCTGGCCTCTGAAGATTGGGAGTGGGAAGGTTTTGATGAACAGATGATGGAGCTTTTCCATATCACTCCTGACTGGAATGATGAAGACAGATCAGATATGAATGCTGATAGTTTCCGTCAAAAGATTTCCGCCATGGTTAAATCGCAATATCGTGAGCAGGAAGAACATAACGGGGAAGAAACCCAGCGTCATCTGGAAAGGGTAATCCTTCTGCAGATGGTGGACAGCCACTGGAAAGATCATCTGCTGTCAATGGATCACCTTAAACAGGGAATTGGTCTCCGTGGATACGGGCAGAAGAATCCTCTGGATGAATACAAAAAAGAAGGCTACAATCTTTTCATTCGGATGATTGAAACTGTAAAGCAACAGACGGTTGCAACACTTTTACGGGTTAAGATTGTTCAGGAAGATGATGTGGAACGTCTTGAAGCTGAGAGGCGGCAGCGGCAGGAACAGGCGCGTGCTCAAGCCAGGTTGAATAAGGGAGCAGCTGGAGAAGATGCGCCTGTAGCCAAGCCTGAAAAACGGGAAGGGGAAAAAGTTGGTCGTAATGCCCCTTGCCCTTGCGGTTCCGGTAAAAAATACAAAAAATGCTGTGGAAAACCAAGCTGATTATTTTTCCTTTCAACCTGACAACCCCACGCTCACATCCTTTATAAGTGATCTATCGATATATGTATGCTTATGAATTTGACACATTTAACAATACGGTCTATTGTTCAGTACATATATAACCGTCTCACAAAACGGATTTAACACAGGAAGGAAATTTAAATGGCTGAAATACTTGCACTTGATGATGTTTATGACGCAACGATACTAATCGGTAAGATTCTTGCCAAGAAAGGCCATAAGGTACACAGTTTTACTGAGGAGGACGATGCTCTAGCCTTTGCCAGGGAAAATCCCATTGACCTTGCCATTCTGGACATAAAACTCAAAAAAATGAGTGGTATTGATGTGTTGGGTCTCCTTAAGAAGATAAACCCTGACATTCGAGCTATCATACTTACCGGCTATCCTACCGTGGAAACGGCTCGTGAAGCTGTCAACCAGGGTGCCAACGAGTACTGCGTTAAACCAATTGATCGTGATGAACTGGAAGAGAAGGTTGCCAAAGTCCTCCAAGCCAGCCCTAAATAAGGTTTACAATAAGATATGTATGAACTAACCTGGATAACCAATCAAATTGCCGCAGGCTATGCCCCCATGTCCTATGAGGAACTTGAAACTATCAAGGAGGGGGGGATTGACGCCATTATCAACCTGTGTGGCGAATTCAGCGATCTGCACGAGATTGAAGAACAAGCCGGATTTGAAGTGTATTACCTGCCAACACCTGACGAATGCGCTCCAGACTTAGCTGAAATGGAAAAGGCATTGGAATGGCTCGATGAAGCCATTTATTTAAAAAAGAAAATTCTGGTGCATTGCCGACACGGTCACGGACGCACCGGGACCCTTATTTCAGCGTATATGTTACGTCGTGGTCTGGGTCTGAAGAAATCGGAAAAACTCCTGAAAAACACCCGCGCTAATCCAACCAACTACAGCCAGTGGAAGCTGTTGCGCAAGTATAACAAACAGGAAGGACTGTTGACCATTGCCGAACCACAGCTTGATAATCAATCTGAAGATAATCTTGCACCATTTTTGCTTGAGTATGAGGCTTTTTTACAGGAACTTGAGGATGAGCTTACCGAACACGGAGGCTCGTCGAATTGCGGTCAAGACACAACCGATTGCTGCACCAACTACTTTGAACTACAACTAGCAGAAAGTATATGGATAAATAACAGCATGAATCGTAAACTCTCTCAGGACGAGCGACAGCAGGCCATAGAGCGAGCCGGCGAGTATAGTGGGGTTATGAAAACGGTTACTAGTTTGCAACAAAAAATCGCGGTGCTGTCGGATATGGAATTCAAAGAGATTTTCCAGGCCGCAGAAACTCCCTGTCCGTTGCTTGTCGGCGGCAAGTGTCAGCTGTATGAAAACAGACCCTTTCGCTGCCGCTGGGCTGGAAGCACCTTGGAACAAAGTAGAAAAGATGAATTTACAGCCATGTTGGTCAACCTCTCACGTAACATGTATCTGGCTTTGACCGGAGTATTTCCACCTGAAGGTGAAATGCAGTTTTCCATAGCTGATACGGTTTCAGGTCGTTTTGTTCAGTCCTATTTTAAAGCCATGCTCATGAAATAATATCTGTTCAACCGCAACATGACAGGACTTCGGAAAGCGATTGCGTTTCCGAAGTCCTGTTTTTAATTTCTGCCCATACAAAAGGACGAAATTAAACAACTTCCATTGTCACAAACTTCAATGCATGGGTCGTGCATTTTGTAACACAGGCCGGTTTCAATCCAGCATCAACCCTGTCCACACAATAATCACACTTCACCATCTTGTTGGTAAGCGGATTGAGTTGTGGAATTCCCCATGGACACGCTCCTGCACAGGCCATGCAGCCAATGCACTTTTCATCATCCACAACGACAATGCCGTCCTCTCTTTTGGTTATGGCATTGGTTGGGCAGATATCGCCGCAATACGGATCCTCACACTGGTAACAACTGCGAAAGGAAAATTCTGTTTTGGGGACTCCTTTGATCGATTTTAATGGCTTATGATCGATCTCGCAGAGTATGGGGCCAAAGGGTAAATGTTTATTTGCCTTACAATGCACCTCGCAGGCATGACAGCCTATGCATCGTATGGTGTTCAGGTAAATCATGTATTTGTTCATAATTCGACTCTCCTTCTTGGGTTCCTGGCACTTCGACGAACGGTGACAAAGGATTCACAAAGATTCAATCCACCTCCGGCTTTATCCCATTTGTCAAGCATACCAACCATCAGCTTCTGATCACTTAAACCTGCATGATAGGCTCTGGATTGCAGAGGAACCTGACGGCCGAATCCATGCACAGTAAAGACACATTCCGGATGAATAAAATCAGTAACATGAGCGCGGATTCTCTGTTTGAAACCATTCACCGCAATAACATCAACGATATCACCTTCAGCAACATTAAGTTTACTGGCAACCCTGGTGTGGATCCACAGAGTATTCTTCGGCATTAACTCATAGAGAAGAATATTGTTGATTGTATGCCCATGAGTATGAATAGCAGAACGGCCATACACAAGACGAAACTTTCCTTTGCTCGGCTTTTCAGGGCTTACATATGGCTTCAGAGAATCAAGACCGGCATCAGTAAGTTTTTTACTGACCATTTCAATCTTTCCTGATGGCGTTTTGAACTGTCCTTCAAGATTGTCTGGATCATACATGACTGGTTCATCAGTCAATGATACAAATCCCTTCTCTTCAAAATCTTTTATGGTGAGCCCTGTTGGCTCAAGCTGCCATTCCCAGTATTTTTCCATAGAGTCGAATGGAAAATAGTCTTTCATGTCACAACGGTCAGCGAGATTTTTGAAAATCTCCCAGGACGGTTTAGTATCAAATACTGGATCCACACACTTACGGCGCACTGCAAGTCGTGGCTTCAACCCCTTTTGCAGACATATTGGGTTATCCCGTTCAAGATAAGTGGATTCAGGAAGTATTACATCGGCATACCATCCAAATTCACTGTAATGAGTGTCAATGGAGACAAGCAGATCACATTTATCAAATGCACGTTTTTGTGCCTCAGGATCCGGCATACAGGTAAATGGATCATGACGCATGGCTATCCACGCCTTTACCGGATATGGATCCTCACTATACATGGTCGGGAAAAAGAGATGCTGCAGACCCGGACCTTTGTCAAAATGTTTATACTTCCAGCCTACACCGTCAGCTCGCTTGATATCCGGTTTTGGGAAATCAACATTCTGGATGCCCTTGGCATCGCAGTCTCCCGGCCCTTTGGGGATGAGCAGGCCGCCTTTTATCTCAATATTCCCCATGAGTACATTCAGTATATGGAGAGCACGGCTGGCATAAAAAGAATCCTGGTAGCGAGTCAGCATCCAGCCCGGATGAAAAATTACATGGGGCATATCTTCGGCTATCTCATCAACAAACCCCTTAATCGCCTTTTCCTTGACACCACACTCTTTAGCGGCCCAGGCAGGCGTATATTCCTCTACAAAAGTGCAGAGCTGATCAAAATCCGAGACATACTTATCTATGAATTTCTGGTCATACAGCTTACGCTCAATGACTTCATGGATAACACCAAGGATCAGCGCGTAGTCTGTTCCGGGACGAACCTGGAAAAAACGGGTTGCCTTGAGCCCGGTCATTGATTGTCTGACATCAACATAGGTCAGCCTGCCGCCCTTTTCGAGCATATCCATGGTCTGGATATTTTCGGCAATACGCAGAGAAGCAAACATATTTCGGCCAAAAAGAACAAGGTGTTTCGAGTTTTTTATGTCGTAGACAAATCCTTTACGACCTACCCCGTTTAAAGAAAGACTGGCATGATGGGTATTCCGACCGCAGGTGGAGTCATGATTCGTGTAATTGGGAGAACCAAAGGCATGACAGAATGCTTTATACATGCTCTGCCATGGGCCACCACGAGAGGAAACCACAAGAGATTCCGGCCCGTGCTCTTTTTTTATGGTGTTTAATTTTTTAGCGATATAATCATAGGCTGTTTCCCAACTCACCTCTTTCCAGCGACCGGCACCACGGCCACCTTCACGGATAAGCGGTTGTTGCGGACGCTCATCATCTTT
>JAYEOK010000181.1:0-9717 GCA_034722915.1 Thermodesulfobacteriota bacterium
CCAAAGTCAACATATAGGCACTCAATCTGGACGGCCCGATAAGAGAAATGATTTAATTCACCACCAAACCTTCGTTTTTGATCTTCTGCACGAACGGATCCTCATCATTAAAGCTATCCTGATTAAAAGGTAATGGTTCCAGGCGATCATCAACAGAGATTGCAAGTTTAGTTAATTTCACCCGTTCCTCAAAACGATCTTCACTTATTTGCGGGGAAACAATGGCAATATCAATATCGCTCCATTTATCTGCCTTACCATTGGCATAAGATCCAAAAATATATGCCTCACTAATAACAATTCCCTCGCTACAGAGTTTTTCAAGAAATAGCCGTACATTTTTCATCACTACAGCATCGATTTCAGCCATGAGAAAACCTCTTTAATAGTTTGAATTTCAGTTTTGCTAAATCCTGCTGTGCATTTTTTCCTGAATTTCCTTTTATAATCAGGATACCGAGCCTCAAGATTAAAAGCTGTTATACGCACCAAATCAAATTCCTGTTGTTCTGTTAACTTGACCTGAGCAGCTTTTGCAAGTCTGAGCAGATTGTGTGTTCGAGGCACATCTGGACTTACATTCTGAACAAAAATTGCTTTAATTATTTTTTCCACGGCCAAATGGCCAAAAAACAGAGCATATGAGTAATCTTTTTTCTCAAAAAGATGGGTCGCAACCGTCAATGACTCTTTTGCTTCAACTTTCCAGTAATCAACAATCTCTTCCTGATTCATTACAGCCGCCCCTCATTTCAATAATAGTCTTATAATAAGACTATGTGTACTTTTGGGTAAATGCAACCGTAGCTGACAATACCGTCATTCTTTCGTTTAAATCAAAGACAAAACTGGTAAAAACACCAAAAAGTTGTCGTTGAAAAGCCTTTACCGTATGGCTTCTATAGGTGTCTTAAGAGTTTTTCAACTACCTGTTTGCCACAGCCTGCCCGTGGTTCTCCTGCCTGAAGTTCTTGAACAATTTCCCTGCCAGTCAATATTCAGGTATTTCTTAATGTTTATTGTTCGATTTTTTATGAGGAAGCACCAGATTCAGGACAATAGCCGTCAGGCCTCCTGTAGTAATACCCGAAGCAAAGACGTTTCTGATCTCAGCTGGGGCAAAGTTTTTCAACACTTCAGGAACCATGGTTACACCGAGCCCCAGCCCTAGGGATACCGCAATAATCAAGGTCGAACGGTTGTCGAGTTTCTGGGTAGCAAGAATCTTTACTCCCGCTGTTGCAACTGTACCAAACATAAGAATAGTGGCACCACCGAGAACCGGTTCCGGCATAATGCGGAAAATTCCGGCAAGCACGGGTGAGAGCCCCATCAAAACAAGAATACCAGCAATAAAGTACGCAACATAACGACTGGCAACCCCTGTTAACTGGATAACACCGTTATTCTGACTAAAGGTGGTATTAGGGAAGGTATTGAACAAACCGGCTATAAAGGAGTTAATACCGTCTGCAAGTACACCGCCTTTGATACGGCTCATATACAAATCACCTTTTACAGGTTGTTTCGATATCATTGAGGTGGCTGTCAAGTCGCCAATGGATTCAATGGCGGTTATTACATAAACAAGCCCGATGGCAAAAAATGCGCCCCATGAAAAATCAATCCCATACTTAAGGGGTTGAGGAACTGTGAATAAACTCATTCCTTCAAGCTTGGAAAAATTAACCATGCCAAGGGCTGCGGCCAGGATATAGCCCACAGTCAATCCTATGACGATGGACGACATTCGCAGGTATTGATTTTTACTCATGTTCAGGGCCACAATGATGGCAAGCACCAGAAAGGCTATGCCGAGATTTTGGAAACTGGCAAAGGCATCGGGAACATTGTTCATCACATAAAAACCACCGGCCATGCTCACCAGACCGACCTTAATCAAGGTCAGACCGATCAGTGTTACCACAACGCCGGTAACAATAGGAGTAATGATTTTTTGTGCCAGGTGCAGAAAGCGGCTGATGAACATTTCTATAAACGATCCTGCCATAACACAGCCAAATACAACAGCAAGGGCAGTATGGGCATCGGCCTGGTTTTTTATGGCAATGGCCGCCCCGATTATCGGGCCTAAGAATGCAAAACTTGTACCCTGCATGGCGAGTAGGCCGGACCCCACAGGCCCCATCCGTTTTGCCTGAATAAAAGTGGCAATCCCTGAAATAAGCAGAGTCATACTGATGATATATGAGGCGTCACTAACATCGAGCCCTAATGCATTACTGATGATGATGGGAGGGGTCACAATACCAACAATGGATGCAAGCATATGCTGCATTGCGGCAAAAAAGGCAATAAGTACGGGAGGTCGGTCGTCAAGACCGAAGATGAGTTCTGAATCAAAGGGAGTGGCCTTAGAATCAGTTATTGTTTGCTTTTCTTCAGTCGTACCCATAAATATACTCCTCTTTTCAAATTTATCTGCGTAAGCCCTTGTTTTATCTAATTGAATTTGTTCAGTATTGCTTCCAGCACGCCTCCACCAACAGCCATGGCCTTATCCGATGCCGTGGTACAAAAATCCACTTTGCCGCGAGGGTCTATATCCCCAAGTTTTGTTTTATTATCCACTGGAGTCGCAGAACGCAGAAGCCCACGTATGATACCAGAAATATTGGCAATAACAGGTGAAAAACCAACTGTTGCTACACACTCTCCTTGCTCTACTTTGTCACCAATGTTGAACTTCGTCTCAAATATTCCTGCATTTGGTGCCCGCAGAAGGCGCTCATTGGTATAACCACCAATATTTCCTGGGATTCCAGTGTCAGCAGCTGCGGCACCTTCGTGAATAACCCGGCCCAAATTATGGCCCCGCTTGGTTTCGATGACACAGTTCACATCTTTTCCAGCTGTAAAACCGGGGCCAAGGCCAATGACAAGTTCGGCATCATTGATGCCGGTGCCGAGATTTCGCTTGGCTATAATAGCATCAATCACAATATCTGGCTGAAGTTTTTGGATACTTTTTCCAGTGGGATCAATTAAAATTGGAATTTTATTTTCCGGTAACCATTGCCCAAGTATTCCGGCATTATCAATGCGCATGGCTGTAACATTTTCAATGGAAACTTTTCCAATATTTATCGCTTCTGAAAAAGAGACCAGCCGTCGAACCGCAAGGGGATGCTCCGTTTCAAGAAGCAACAAACGTTTAAAGCCAGAACGATGAAGTCTAAGTGCCACGCCTGTTGCCAGATCTCCGGCACCCCGCATTATGATTTTTAAATCTTTCATACTCTGATCCGAAGCCTTATCTTAGCATCAAACAAACGGGCTTCTTCCATCCAGTAAATTATATAAAATTGCTGCTTCGGCCACTCTCCGTAATTTTTTATTCTTCACATCCCCTTTCAATTCAACATTTGATGCTTCTAATGATTTTTTAGCAAGGCTAAGCTTTACATCATCATCTTCAAAAAGAAATGTTTCACCCTTGTCAGTGAGAGTGGACTTTTTACCACCTGTCATAACGTGCATCACACCTGGTTCTGCCATAAAAAAGCCTTCTCCATGTGCCTCAAGACTTGCAGTGGAAAGGTGGACATGAGATTTAGCAAAATAGGGTGCACCACTCGTTGGACAAAAGGTTCTGCAATTTCCGCACTCATTGCAGAAATCAGGGATATTTATAATTTGATACGCCTGAGTAAGTTCAATCTGTCCACTGGTCTCGATGGAGCCATCTGCAAGAACAGTCTGCAAAGGATACGTTACCGGATCAGCTTTCAAAGCAACATTTGCTCTGTTAGGGCAAACCGTCACGCAGATATTGCAGACAAGATCACATTGCAGACAACGGGAGGCCTCAGCCATTGCATCTTCTTTTGTGAGAGTTTCTACATAAAGATCAAAATTCAAACGTTCATCCGGATCTGATTCTTGAATATTTGCACCAAATATTCGGGTTGCATTTTGCTTTTGCAGCTTAGTCAAGTCCAGTTTGCGGTCATCAGCCGGTGCGATATCAACCTTTGTCGAAAACCCGGATGCAGCTACGATGGATTCTGTTGCCCTTTTGCCATGACCAATGGCGTTAATGAGCGAAGAAGTATCAACCACATCTCCTCCTGCAAGCACAAAGGGTAGAGTTGATCGCAGGGACTTTCTATCAACGCTCAGTTCACCTTCAGAGAGGAAATCCAGTTTAACCTGCTGACCAATAGCTAGAATAATACTATCTGTTTCGATGGTATAATTTTTGCCCTCAACCTTGACGGGACTACGCCGACCGGATTTATCGGGGGCAGCAAGTTTCATTGCAGCTACTTCAAGGCCGGTAACCCTGCCATCAGTTACCTGAACAGCCTCAGGACCTGCGAGCTCAACAACACGCACACCTTCGTCAATGGCAGCAATGATTTCCTCAGGATCGGCAGGCATTTGCCTGCGGGTACGACGGTAAACGATGAAGACCTCACCATCTGTGCCAACTAGACGCTTTGCAGTACGGGCTGCATCCATGGCCGAGTTACCAGCTCCGATAATAATTACTTTGCTGCCAATATCAGTGGATTTCCCTTGCCGGACATCACTCAAAAAGTCAAGATGATCAATCACTCCTGCAGCATCTGCGCCCGGAATATTTAAACTGGTGCCAACTTGTGCACCGATTGCAATATAGACAAAATCATGAGAGCTGCGTAGCTTTGCAAACCTCTCTTTATCAACATTCACGCCAGTGTGCAGGCGGGCACCGAGTCCAAGAATACAATCAATATCTTTTTTCAGACTGTCGTCATCGAGCCGAAAAGCAGGAATAGCATCAGAAGCCATACCTCCTGGGAATGCTTTGGATTCATACAGGTCAACCTGAAAGCCCTCAAGGGTTAGAAAGAATGCCGCAGAAAGTCCGGATGGCCCGGCGCCGATAATAGCGACAGTTTTCCCGTTATCTGCCCCGGGAGTGAGTGTAATATCCTCTTTCTGGCTCCCAGCAATAAATCGTTTAATCTCCCTGATAAGCAAAGGCGAATCGTAATTTAATCTGGTGCATTTATTCTCACAGGGGTGATCACAAACCATGCCCTGCATGTTGGGGAAGGGGTTTGTTGCAAGGATGGTTTTATAGGCATTTTCAAAATCGCCACGAGCCGTATAATCCATATAGCGCGGTACATCCTGTGAGGCTCCGCAACTAGTCACACATGGCGCGCCTGCACAGTCAAATCTTGGCAAAGGACGTTTGGTTTTAACATTTTGATAAGGGAACAGATCTTTACTGTAATTGCCGGCATCAACAACGGTTGCAGCATAATTTTTTAAGTTGTTCAGTCCCGCTGCAGTTCTGTCTTCCATACCCGCCCAGTCACAAACCAGTTGTTCGATGGAACTCGCCCCAACTTCCTTCATCCCGTCAAGCACATTTTCCGCATACTGCGTCACACGAGCATAGCCACCGGGTTTAAGAAGATCTGAACAAACAGTAATGGGTGCCATGCCGCAGGTCAGGGTTTCAAATACATTAAAGTTGTCGATACCTGCACAGAAAGAGACATCGAGCTCACCATCAAACTCTTCCTGTAAACGAGCAGCAAGGTTTATGCTGATCGGATGAAGTGCCCGTCCGGACATATAGCACATAGCCTCAGTCTTGGGCAGTTTCTGGTCAATATTGGTAGTTTCAAGGGTGTTTGTCAGTTTGATGTTAAATTCAACGCCCTTTGTTTTAGCAGAATCAAGCAGAGAGCGTATCAGATTGATGGCATCAGGGTATTTCAAATCGTGATCAAAGGCGAGATCCGGAACATCTATTTCAAACTTCAGCTGATTATTTAAGATATCTCGTAAACGCTCAGGCCCAAGCAAGGTGGGATTCAGTTTGATGGTGGTGTGATAGCCGCGCTCTTCGATAAAATAACGGGCAATCTTTTCTATTTCATCGGGAGGACAACCGTGCATGGTGGAAATGGTGAGGTTGTTAGATATCTTACTGGGAATATTCAGCTCTTTTACATGAGGGTAGATGTCGGCAATCTTTTCTATCTTTTCTGCAAGTTCTTTTGAGCAGTCTTCCATACGATCAAAAAACCGCTGAACGGTGGGACTGTGAATGCCCTTTAATTCATACCCGGCACTCATGTTGAAGATAAACCCGGCGTCATCTCCGCTAAACCCAAGTTTATCTTTTAGGATATAGAGAAGAATAAAACCATTCAGATATTCATTGAATGATTCATCGAGTTTGAGCTCCTGAGACCACTCACAGTTATAGCCTTCATCAGTCATATCAATACAGGGCTTGGTCACATCAAGTTCATCGAGTACCTGGATGGTTTTGAGCTCGATATAACGGCTGCCGGTAAGCCAGGCCACGACAATGTTCTGAGCAAGCTGGGTATGGGGGCCGGATGCAGCTCCGAGCGGAGTTTCCAGTAGCTCTCCATAACGATACATACGAAAAGCATCAGAGGAGTCAGGGGTAAAAAATTGTTCTTTACCAATACCGAATATTTCGTTTCGTTCTTCCAGATCAGTGAGGATCCATTTGAGAAGAACGTCAATATCTGTGCAGAAAAAGAGATCTTTTTTCATTTAATTTTACTCCTGTTTTGTAATCTTTCGCTTGATGTACTGTCCGAATCCTTTTGAGGCGAGGAGTTTTCCGTCACGAACCAGAGTTTCGCCCCGAAGCATAACTGTTTTGGGCCAGCCCTTTACAGTCATTCCTGCAAAAGGGGTGTAGTCCACATGCTGGTGTAGGGATTCCGTGCTGATAATTTTTTCTTCTGTTGGGTCAAGGATCATAAGATCAGCATCCGTTCCGATTTCGATGCTGCCTTTTTGCGGGGATAATCCCATGATGCGCGCCGGATTGGTGGAAACAAGTTGAACAAAACGCTTTAGATCAATGCGATTCTTTAACACGCCCTCTGAAAAGAGGAGGGGCACTCGGGTTTCAACACCTGGGATACCACCCGGAGCTTTAAAGATATCCGCTTTTCCATTTTTCAGCTTTTGCGCAAAAGAAAATGAGCAGTGATCTGTGGCCACCACATCGATTGTTCCATCCGCTAGACCTTCCCACAAAGCATCACAATCCTCTTGTGTTCTAAGCGGTGGAGACATTATATATTGCAGCCCTTTATTATCCGCTTCCTGGTAGCAGCTTTCCGTAAGAGTCAGGTACTGGGGACAGGTTTCAGCATAAACCGGAAGCCCATTTTTTCTGGCTTCCCTGATTACTTCAAGCCCAGAAGCAGTGGAAAGGTGGACAATATAGATAGGCGCATTACCAGCTGCCCGGGAAAGAGCAATAAGTCTGTTAACGGCTTCAGCCTCTGAGTAATCCGGTCGACTTTTGGGATGGATTACCGGATTTGAAATATCGCCCTTATCCCGTAACTCTTGTGTTAACTCAGCTATTATTGCGTGGTTTTCTGCGTGAAACGCTGTCAGCCCGCCGGCTGCATGGTTGGCTTTCATTACTTTTATGATGTCAGCATCACCAAGGCGGCCACCATAGGTAAGATAGACCTTCAGGCTTGCAATCCCAGCTGCCGTTAAATCCTTGATCGCAGAAAGTATATGCTCATCAACATGCTGAACAACACCATGGAGCCCGTAATCAATGACCATCTCATCTTTGGCCTGATCACGATACAGATCCATTTGATGGCTTAGCTCGCAACCGACAGGGCCAAAACCGGGATGCTCAACAATACAGGTGGTGCCGCCATGGGCAGCAGCCACAGAGCCGTGGTAGAAGCCATCGCTTACTTTTTCATCTCCAACTTGCAGGTTCAGATGAGTGTGAACATCTATGGCGCCGGGCATGACGTAACAATCAGTCGCATCAATCGTGTCCTGGCCGCTTGCAGGTTCAAGATTTTCACCAATAGCAACAATACGTCCATTTTCAATCAGAATGTCTGATTGAAAAATATCATTGGCTGTAACCACCGTACCACCCGTCACCAGTGTACTCATTTTCTACTCGCTAAGTTTTTTCCAAAGGCGCAGGCCCTGCTCACGTGCGTAGGAAAGTATTTCTTCCTCATTCACAAGTGTTGACTTTCGATCCTCCACAATCACCCGGCCCTGTGCAATAACCGTGTTGACATGGAGGGCTTCCAGGCCAAAAAGAAAATGACCGTAGAAATTTTCATCAGTCACTTCGGTTGGGGTATCATAATCCAGAATAACAAGATTATTCAGATCGTCGCCAACTCCTTCAAACTGGCCGAGATAACTATGAACATTCCGAAAACGACGATACACTTCGTCATATCCAATGCCACCTGTGGTTGAACATACAAGATGATGAGCCTTGGCAGATCTCAGCATATCATTATGCATGCCATCGGTTCCCAGCATGATGTTGTTCAGCCAGTCATAATCGGTGAGTCCGACATTGTTATTTTGATTGGATTCAACATTTGAAACAACCCATACCGGTGAATTTGCAATGATTTTCCGTTCTTCGTCATTGCAATGCAGGCAATGGCCAAGAATGGTTTTGGAACTCTCAAGCCCTCCAAGATCGCGAAGCCGTTCTGCAACTCGTTTATTATAGGTTTTTTCACAGTGCATTTCATCGGAAATGTCTTCTGCAACATGAACATGCAGGCCGGTATTGTGTTTACGGGCAAGGTTTACAGATTTTTCAAAGAGATCATCGCCCACAGTAAAAGAGGCGTGAAGTCCGATGAGTCCGGGACGACCGGAAGCCAGATATGAATCATGTTCGGCAAGACTTTTTTCTGCAAGCTCGGCACCATTTCTATCAGAAGATTCATGGCACATGAGATGACCTATGCCACATTTTTCAAAAGCACTGGCAACGGTTTCCAGACTTCCCTCAACATGCATGGGAGAGGCGTGATGATCGATACAGAATGTTACACCACGACGAGCCATCTGCAGGGCAGCGCCAAGGGCACTGGCCTCAACCATATCTTTATCAAGCCGTTTATCAACCCGCCACCAGACATATTCAAGAACCTCTGGAAAGTTAGTGGGGTTTTGTGGAGGAGCAGGCATTCCACGACAAAGGGCAGAATAAATATGATGATGACCACAGGCAAAGGAACGGGTAACAAATCGACCTTTGCAGTCGACTATCCGGTCGCTACTTTTACGTTCACCTGTTGAAGGAATTATATCTATGAGACTGACTCCACCAGTTGCGCCTTCTTCCACTGCAAGATGGGTGGAGGTGACTTTGAGTGTTTGGGAGTCGATGTATTGGGTGTTTTGTAGATATAGAGTCATGTCGTTTTTTATGGTGAAAATTTAAATACGAAATCCGAATATCGAAATACGAAACAAATTCGAAAAAACAAAATGCAAACAGAAAAACAAAAAATGGGGATTATTTACTCTTACGGAGAATAGCACCGAAGATATTCATTAATTCTTGTGATTCTTGTGTCAATTTTTGACATTCTGCTATTAAAGCCTTGGAGTTATCAGTATCAATCAGACGTAACCAATATCTGCTTTCTTTTGCTTCTTTGCGACAGATTTTAATTCTGAAAATAAAATCCTTTTTACTTAACGCCTCATTAGCCTCAATATAGTTTGCTCCAACAGATCCTGAGGATCGAACCACCTGCTTTCCGTCTTCAATGTTAGCAGTATGTTTTGGTAATTGTTTAACAAATCTCCTGACTGCTTTTGCAAATTCCAGAGTCCGACCTTCCAGGTCGTAAGTTTTTGTCATTTTTAATTTTCTGTTTTTCTTTTATTGTTTCG
>JAYEOK010000181.1:9817-11355 GCA_034722915.1 Thermodesulfobacteriota bacterium
CCTTCCGGATCATCGGATTCCACGCCAATCACCTCAATCGCCGGTAATTTATTCATCTTGGGGATTCCAAGTGATCTGTATTTATCCGAAGTGAGTTTACCATCTTTAAGGGGCACTTTTTCTGTGAGGGCATATCCAATACCCATGGCCACTCCACCCTCGATCTGTCCTTGGAAGAGTTTGGGATTGAGAATTTTCCCGGCATCATGGGAAGCGATGACCTTTTCAAGCTTGCCGTCCTCATCAAGAATTGCAAGATTGGTTGCATAGCCGTAGCAAATATGAGAAATAATCTCACCGGGTTTTCCATCTGCCTGGGTGTAATCGCAGAAAAATTCACCTTTGTATGTACGGCCTGCAAGCTCCTCAAGTGATTTCTCTTTGAGGTCTTCTTTTAAATTTTTTGCAGCATCAATAATGGCGCGACCAAGAAGTAAGGTGCCACGACTTGCAGTGGTGGGGCCGCCAATGGCACCAGAAGCAGTGGTGACAAAAGGAGTAATCAGATCAATATCTGTTATCCCCGTTGCCTCGCAAAGAACCTGCTGTGCAATTGTATGCACCCCCTGTCCCATCTCCGTCCATCCATGGTGCAGGATAATTTTACCACCCTCATGGATTTCAATAACAACTCTGCTGAGTTCAGGAAGCCCATTACCCACTCCGCAATTTTTCACGGCACAGGCAAGTCCTTTATACTCGGCCTTGTCATATGCATCTTTAACACTTTTTAATGTTTCTTTAAGTCCTACACTTGCCGTGAGAACCTGGCCAGGAGCAAGCATACGACCGATATCAAGGGCATTATCATAGCGGAACTGCCAGCGGTCAAAGCCGCCTTTTTTACAAAGCTCGTCAATTAAACATTCAAGGGCAAAAGTTGCCTGATTGACACCAAATCCTCGCATGGCACCGCAGGGGATATTGTTGGTGTACACAGATCGGGCCTCAATATCAACCGCTTCAAAATGGTATCCGCCGGATGCGTGGGTTCCGGCACGATCCATGACCGGGCCGCCAACTGAGGCATATGCGCCGGTGTCGCCAATGATTCTGGCATGTAATGCTGTGAGCATGCCTTTTTCGTCACAACCAATTTCATAGTCCATACTGGTTGGATGACGTTTTGGATGCATGCGGATGGATTGAGGTCTGGTGAGTTTATATTTTACAGGAGTCTTCAGCAGGTGACAGGCAAGGGCAGCGTGTCCCTGTACCGTAATATCTTCCTTACCGCCAAAAGCACCACCGCAGTCAACAATTTCAACTTCAACCTGGTCTTCTGAAAGAGCAAGCTGATGGGCAATTTCATCGCGTTCGCGATACGGCCCCTGGCTCTGGGAAAAAACTTTGATTCCATCTTCTTTGGGAATAACAACGCAGCATTCCATCTCAAGAAAGCCATGGTCAATGGTTGAAGTTGTATAGCTCCCTTTTGCAGTAAATGCTGATCCTGCAAGCAGGCCAGCGACATCACCGCGTTTTATAATCTTTTCACCAAGAAGATTGCCGCTTTCATGGATTTTAATCGGGCTGTC
>JAYEOK010000182.1:0-34206 GCA_034722915.1 Thermodesulfobacteriota bacterium
GAAAAAGAAGAAAATCTAAAGAAAAAGGAGGAAGAAGAGATAAAAAGTTACAACTACAAAAAGAGGGAAGAAAAGAAAACAGAGAAGAAAAGACACAACATAACTAATCTCGCAACATAATTCCTGAACACCATAGGATTCAACGCTGTGCAGATACCCTCCAGCTCTTTCAACACAGCGACGAGTGATGCAGCTACCAGGTATAGGGAGTGGAAACACCATCAACTGTTACCGTATACGATGTACAACTATTGAAAGCAATGGATCCTGAAAAACCATTGGCACCAGTGAAAGTCACGCTGCCGGAATCAGGGTATCCATTGCTGCAATTAAATGTAACGGGGTTGGTCGTGGCAACAAAAATTGTACCATAGGCGGCACTGCTCATCTCATAATTTACTGTGTATCCACTGCTTGGATCACCACTAATGGATGTGTGAGTCACAGAGTAGGTGACCCCTCCATATGATGTCTCGAACGAGAAGTTGCAGTCAGCAGCCCCAGCTGAGTAAGTACAGCTTAAATCGCCCGATATTGAGGCTGACATTCCAGAATTACTGGTAACCGTGACGGAATTAAAACTGAATGTGGCGTTTGATGGCGTGAAACTAAAGGTCAACGACCCATCAACAGTGACACCGTAATCACCATATCCAATTGTGCAGTCCGAGTAATTAACTGATCCAAATGTACCGCTATCATCTATATTCATTGATGCGGTACCTGTGGTACAGATCTGGAAATCTTGGCTTGCCTTAGTCATAGCCGCGTAACTCCCACCGCTAGTAGGTACGAACGAAGAGCTTAAGTCTGAAGCGATGACTTTTTGTAATCCATGTACTACGGCACCACTTACTTCAGATGGATTCGTTCCATTAATTTCTTCTGTGCCACTACCACCTCTTATTGCACTAAAAAACAGAGGCCAATGAAATTCATCCTCTGCATGCGCAAACGATCCTAAAAAAAAAATACCAGCCAAAGAGAGTATAATTATTTTTCTATTCACGATTTTACCTTTGTATTTTGGTTTAGGTGATAAGTGATAAGAAATCATTTTTTTTTTTCGGAAGTACTAAAAAAAACAGGCGCAACACGAATTTTCTTTTTCTTTTCCTTTATAGCGCATTTCCAGCTGAAAAATCAAGTCGGTTTTCGCCTTTTGCCATTTCCCGAACCAATAGTCGGGCATATTCCCTTTGTTTGGCTCCCTACAAATAGTTAATGGCTACCCTCGACAATGAAAATTATTAAGTATTCCAAAAGCTTTTCGGTAAATCAAAAGTATGTTAGTTGTGACAATCTTAATCGATTAATAATAATTGAAGATTTATTGTAAAGCTAACTATTGATGGCCTCGTAAAAACCCCAAAAACAGTAGTTTTGTGTGACATTTACCACAGGCACAACTGCTTCAGAATATAGTCGGGTACTGTTTGCAGCAGGGGCCAGGGAAGTTCATGCTATAACGCTTGCACGGGTAAAGGAATCGTTATATTCCGTGCTTTGCATAAAGCTTTATGCACCTGCCTGCACAGTTGCAAGGCATTTTTTTTGCAATTACAAAAGGGTTGTTCTAATCCAGAAAATGAATTGTTTGTTGAATTTTTTTCTAACGCGGGAGATATTTCGGCCTGAGCAGCAGGAGATTTTTTATTCCATTATTTTTTTCCAAAATGGCCAATACAAAAAACTTGAAATAAGAAGTTTTCTCCAAAACGAGCGTACTCCTTGATATAGCGTGTCCTTTGATGTGTGTTGGAGATATGTTGAGTATTTAGTCGTTTTTTGTAGTTTATTCGAGTTATTTTGAGTTAAAGAGAAATTTGAATTTCTTGATGATTCTCTTTGGTGTGGGCTAAAGTATGAAGATAACAGCAGATTAGTGAATGCTGTCTGTTTTGCCCGCTGATAAAGGGTCTTGCCAAAGCCTTTTCTGTGAATCCGCCCCTGCTGGGCAGTTCAGGATAGAGGCAATACTATATGATACTGAAAGAAAAATTTGGTAAAATCGGCTTTGACCGAAAAAGTAAAATGGTGTTAGTTCCCCTGCATGAGTTGCAACGGTGAATCCCATCCCGTAGCCCATTGAAAACGAGAGGCGAGAATATCTGATTCTTCTTCCCAATAAAGCGTTTCCAGTAGTTAAAAATAAATCATAAAAGATTTTACAGCTCAATAATTGGCGATTTTGGTGTTATTTCGTTGTTAGGGTTGGTGCATTGAGGGAAAGTATGGTGTGGGAAAAGTCAAAAATAGCGTTGAAAGAACGTCTCGGTGAGTCTGTTTTTAACCTCTGGATCGAGCCCCTTGAATGCGTCTATTCTGATACTGAACAGATCAAACTTGTCTGTCCTGATCGGTTTTACCGGGCGCATTTAGATCGTAATCATCTTACAATAGTTCAGGAAGTAGTCATCGAGATTTCCGGCAGCCCCTGCAAAGTGACTCTTTGTGACAAGGACGTGGCGATTCTACCGGTTGCAAGACCAAAGGGTCAGCTTCGGTTACCGCATGTTCCGGAAAGAAGATCTGTGGTTCGTTCCCTCCATCCCCGTTATACTTTTGATGCCTTCATGCTTGGTGAGTCAAACCTTCTTGCCCAGTCAGCCTGTAAGGCCATGATCAATGGTGACGATACTATGGGATCCTGTCTCTATATAAATAGTTCAACCGGACTTGGTAAAAGCCATCTTACACATGCCGTAGCCCATACGCTCCTTGCTGAGTCCCCGGCAACCAGATTGCGCTATGTGACTGCCCAGCAGTTTACCGCGGAAATGGTACGTGGTATTCAGTCCGGCAGTATGGATAAGTTTAAATCAGGCTATCATGACCAGTGCGATTTTCTGCTTGTAGAAGATATTCATTCCCTGAAGGGCAAGACAAAAACTCAGGAAGAACTTAATGAACTGCTGGATGCTCTCATCAAGAGCGGAAAACGGGTGATTATCACAGCTAACAATGCCCCTCGGGATCTAAAGGGAATCGACAATGAATTTCGTTCCCGTATGGGTGCAGGTCTTGTCACTACCATTCAGGCTCCGGATCTTGCAACACGTTGCCGTATTGTGGAGAACAAGGCGGCTCAGAGTGGACTGGATCTGTCAGAAGAAGTTATCTCCTATATAAGTCAGCAGATTCAGGGTGATGTGCGCCGTATTGAGTCGGCTCTACTGTCCCTCAATGCCAAGGTTTCGCTCGTCGGCGGGCCGGTGGGAATGGAGATGGTGCGAGAGGTCGTGGCTGACATCGTAGGCCTTCCCCAACATCTGACTACAGCCCTTATTGGCGAGTTGATCAGCCGTGAGTTCAAGGTGAGTTATAAGGATTTACAGTCACGCTCAAGAAAAAAAATAATTACCTTTCCCCGTCAGGTTGCCATGTATCTGGGTCGTAAACATACCGAAGAGTCACTTGAAGAGATAGGCAGGATTTTCAACCGTAATCATGCCACTGTTCTTCATTCTGTAAAAGTGGTGTCAGATCTGTGCAGGCAGGATACCTCGGTACGCCGTCAGGTGGAGATTCTTGATCGAAAAATGTTTGAGTTGTAAATAGCCGTTTTTGTTTTACCTTCCCTATCCGGCAATACCTTCCTTTCTGCCCCCTCTTTTGTCTGGCAATTTTTTTTGTTGTGCATCCATGATGTTTCAATATGGCTTTGCCGTGATAAATCGTATATGATATCGCATTTTCGATATATCGTTGCACTTTAGTGCCTTACTCCTGAAAAGCTGTCATAAAAAACAAGAAAATGAAAAGTTCGTTTAACGTTAGCAAGTTGGATATACCAACAAGGCACTTACACCCCACAAGGGGGTACTGAAATGAGTGCCGGCCTCACTTACCGTTTACCGGTGTTAGTGCCTTACTCCTCAAAAGCTGTCTTAAAAAACAAGAAAATGAAAAGTTCGTTTTAACATTAGCAAGTTGGATATACCAACAAGGCACTTACACCCCACAAGGGGGTACTGAAATGAGTGCCGGCCTCACTTACCGTTTACCGGTGTTAGCCATAATAGGTAACTGTTCAGGTAGGGCTACAAATTACCCTTTAATCCGTAATGTAACTGTTTAGGAGTTTATATGAGCACCCAAGAGATTATTTATACTAAAGTTGATGAGGCACCTGCCCTGGCTTCTTATTCGTTGTTACCTGTTTTACAGGGATTCACTAGAGGTTCCGGGTTTTCATTGGTGGAAAAAGATATCTCCCTGGCTGGTCGTATTCTTGCCAATTTCCCTGAGAACCTCACCGCCGAACAACAGATTGCTGATGAGTTAAGTGAATTGGGTACGCTTGCTAAAGAGCCTGCAACCAATATTATTAAATTGCCCAATATCAGTGCTTCTGTTCCGCAATTAACCGAGGCAATTACAGAACTACAGGATAAGGGTTACAATATCCCCGATTATCCGGCTGAGCCGCAAACTGATGAAGAAAAAGAATTGCACGCCCGTTATTCCAGGGTGCTTGGGAGTGCTGTAAATCCAGTGTTACGTGAGGGTAACTCAGATCGCAGAGCAGCAGCATCCGTGAAAAAATTTGGCCGGAAAAACCCCCATCGCATGATGAAAGAGTGGCCGAAAGTATCACAATGCCGGGTGAGCCATATGGAAGAAGGGGATTTCTATGGCAGTGAAAAGTCCACCACCGTGGCAGCTCCATGTGATGTACGGATTGAATGTATGGCAGATGATGGTACCGTCACTGTCTTAAATGCAAAAATTTCACTGCTTGCAGGTGAAGTGATCGATGCTTCTGTCATGAATGTTCGCAGCTTACGTGAGTTTTATGCATCTCAGATTGAAGAAGCTAAAAAGGATGGTGTCCTTTTATCCCTGCACCTGAAAGCGACCATGATGAAGGTGTCTGATCCCATTATGTTTGGTCATTGTGTCTCTGTTTTCTATCAGGACGTCTTTAACAAACACGGTGAGATATTTGATACACTTGGCGTTAATGTGAATAATGGTCTTGCTGATGTGTATGCTCGCATCGAGTCATTACCTGACACGCAAAGGGAAGAAATCAAAGCGGATATCATGGCAGTATATACAGGCAATTGTGAGCTTGCCATGGTGGATTCAAGTAAGGGGATAACCAATCTTCATGTTCCAAATAATATTATTATAGATGCTTCTGTTCCTGTCGTGATTCGTGATGGCGGAAAAATGTGGGGACCTGACGACAAACTTCATGATACCAATGCCATGATTCCTGATCGCTGTTATGCTACCATTTATCAGGAAGTTGTGCTTGATTGCCAGAAGAATGGTGCTTTTGATCCAGCCACCATGGGCAGTGTTTCAAATGTTGGCCTCATGGCCCAGAAGGCTGAGGAGTATGGTTCCCACGATAAAACTTTTGAGGCGCCGGCGCGTGGCGTGATTCGTGTAGTCGATGGCGCAGGGACAATATTGCTTGAGCAAACTGTGGAAGAGGGTGATATTTTCAGAATGTGCCAGACAAAAGATGCGCCTGTTCAGGACTGGGTGAAACTTGCAGTGGCTCGTGCCCGTGCCACTGGTGCACCAGCCCTGTTCTGGCTTGATCCTGACCGTGGGCATGATGCTGAAATCATAGCCAAGGTGCATGAATACCTTCCAGGCCACGATACGAAAGGTCTTGATGTACGGGTGGTGAGTCCTGCGGAAGGTATGCAGGAGTCCATTGCCCGCATACGCAAAGGTGAGGATACTATTTCTGTGACAGGAAATGTTTTACGTGATTATCTAACCGATCTCTTTCCTATTTTAGAGCTTGGAACCAGCGCCAAGATGCTATCTGTTGTGCCACTTATGAATGGTGGTGGACTGTTTGAGACAGGCGCTGGAGGATCTGCCCCCAAACATGTCCAGCAATTTCTTGCGGAAGGTCATCTGCGCTGGGACTCATTGGGTGAATTCTGTGCCATGGTGCCTTCTTTTGAACATCTGTCTGCAACGTACAAGAATGATAAGGCCTCCCTTTTTGCGGAAACCCTTAATCAGGCCATTGGTGATTTTCTGGAGAGCGAGAAGTCTCCATCTCGAAAAGTTGGAGAGCTTGACACCCGTGGAAGCCATTTTTATCTGGCACTCAGTTGGGCAAGGGTCTTAGCTGCACAAACAAAAGATACTGAGTTGCAGGAAAAATTTGCAGGAGTAGCAAAGGAGCTTGCTGATAATGAAGTTGCAATTGTTGCTGAGATGATTAATTGCCAAGGTCATGCCGTCGATCTGGGTGGTTACTATATGCCTGATTTTGATAAGGTTTCCAGTGCCATGCGTCCCAGTGGTATTTTTAATGAAATTATTGATGGACTGTAAGACTGCTCCCTGCCACTGACCAAAAACAGGGGAAAGGGGGACTGTTCTCTACTTTTCACTATCCCGTCAAACATGCATAGACACTACCAAATCTGGTGGCGAGGAATAGCGTGTATTGTGCTCACGGCCGTTATGTCAGCGGCTATTGACTGTGTTGGTTTCGGTAGGTTATGTTGTTGTCAATAACGAATGCGGCAGCGTTGTTAATGGCAACATAAAAATGCATAAGGAGGCTGTCCGAGAATTCGATCAGCCTCCTTATACATTGTCGAGCTCTACAACACTTTTTTGATACCGATCCGTTGGCCATTACTATTGAGTATTAGAAAACGACCACTGCCCAGTAGACGAGGATTCCATTTACAATTGAAGTGAACCTCCTCCCCTACCGTTATTGTTCGTGCACGTGCGGTTTTAATAGGTATCTCAAGACCAATTCCACCACTTATTGAGATGTCGTGAATATTCACAGCTATTTCTTTACCTGCTTTTGTAATCATAACAGCTTTTCCACTATGAAGCTCTCTTGGAGTAATACGTCGATTAAGCATACATCGTGTGATGGCGTCACACTTATGGCATCGCATGTTTTTGCGGCGTATATTTGCTTGTACTGGAAAATTTCTTTTGGCGTCACAGGCTGCACATTTAAACTGCATTCTGTTATTGATAACTCGAAAAACAATCATTCTTCCCATACTGTTTTATCCTATTAAGTTATTGCACAGCCACTAAGTCTTCTGTGAGGTACTTATGCCGGCTTACCGTTCATCACCGGTGTTAGTGCCTTACTCCTGAAAAGCTGTAATAAAAAACAAGAAAACTTGAGAGTATTTTAAAATGAATAAGTTACTTGGTACAACCAAGGCACTTACACCCCACAAGGGGGTACTGAAATGAGTGCCGGCCTCACTTACCGTTTACCGGTGTTAGTTAATAACTATTCTACAGCAAGATACTGATTATCTTAATAAGAGAGTATGATATTGCTTTGTGTTTTTCAATAGGCATTCTAACTATATAGATAGTGTTTGTGTCGCATTTTTATAGGTATGTTTACCTATGTTATGTTTGTTGTAATTGAAATTACAGAAGGTTTTTGAGCCAGTTTTTAGAAGAAATTATGGAAAAAATTGAGAGGATGCCAATGCCAGGCTTGATCGGATTGCACAACACGAATGTTACGATGTTTCCCGTTCGCAACACGAATGTTACGATGTTTCCAGTTCGCCACCGGGTTTAGGAACGGGAATTAAATAACCTGAACATATTTCGCCGCAATTTTTTCGTCAGCGACACTTTAAAAAGCTTTGCATACTCCCTGTATGTAACGGTTTTTAAAGTATTGCTGGCGGAACAAAGGGCAAGAAAGATGTTCAGGTTATTTAATGTACGTTCCTTAGCTGATCCATAAGGTGAGAGGTTGAAATTGGAGGCAGACAGCAGGAAGATTCAGTTCAGTACCCCTTGTGTGGGGGGAGTGCCTTGGTGGTATCTTCAACCTCTTAACTTTAATACCTTCCTGCAGTAACAACGAGCGATTAAAAGTAAACCTTCTTTAGCTCTGCATCTTTTTCCCCGCTATCCTGTTCGCCTTGTTTGATTGCTTCGCTCACCCGAAAGGCGGTTTTGATCATATCGTTGAGTCCTATTCCTTCCCAGCCAAAACCTGTAACATACAATCCTTTTTCTTCTTTCATCATGTTGTTTCGCCACTTGAGCAACGCAGGATACCCTTTTTCCAGCTGCGGGATCCCGCCACGCGGACGAAGGACACGGGCATAGCTTGGTGGATGTGGCAGATTAAGAAGCTGCTGTAAGTCCTGTACTGCCTCTTTAATCAAGGTTTCATCATCAAGTTCAAGACGTTCCGGGTGTCTGCGTCCGCCAACCAGCGCTTCCAGCAGGATATGATCTTTTGGGGCACGACCCGGAAACATATTAGAGGAAAAGAGTGCGCCGAGACAAAATCGTTGTTCTCTTTCAGGCGTCAGATAGCCAAAGCCGGGAGGTAAGCTTGCCCCGGCCCCAAACCCCAGGCCAATGGTGACAATTTTGGCTTCCGGGATGTTTGTAAGTGGCAGTGTTGTTGTAAGGTTTGACAGAAGAGAAAGGGAGGCATTTACCGGCAGTGCCAGCACCAGGTTGCGACACCATAAGGTTTCTTTTTCGGTTTCCACTTTCCAGCCATCATTTTCCCGTGCAATTCCTGATGCAGGGCAATCTGTCTGTATCTCGTCACTGTTAAGATTCTCATATAAACGCTCGGCCAACCTGCTCATACCAGTTGGAAAACTGGTCATGGCAGGAAGTCCTTTTTTTGTATTCTTTTTCGATTTTTTGGCTGCCTTCATCTTTTTCAACAGTCCGTAAATAATCGAGCCGTGTTCTTTTTCAATTTGTCGTATTCCTGGCATAACGCCATCAATGACCAGACGTTCCAGGTCTCCTGCGTAGGTTCCGGTGAAAACAGCATCAACGTAAGGGAGTAATGCCTTGCCAAAGCGGTGTTGTATCCACTCGCTCACTGTGGGCTCACCTTCCAGCGGTTTTTTAAAGAAGTCGCCGGCAACGCGCAATTTTGCAAGGGGTGAAATAAGTGGGGCAGCAAGAATTTTAGGAGGTGATTGGGGAATGAGCCTGAGTTTACCATCCATACACACATAGCGCACAAATTGAGAAAGGGGTGCTTTGAGACATTCTTTGTCGAGTCCGGTTTCAGTAAGCAGGGCCTGCGATTCTGTACAGTTGTCAAGAAATCCGTGTGGTCCGCCTTCTGCAAGATAGCCGTCTTCCGAGTGACTGGAGATTGCCCCTCCTGCTCGTTCAGACTGTTCAAGGAGAAGAATGGAATGATTCGGGATTTGTTTGAGTTTCCAGGCAACACTGAGGCCGGAGAGTCCGGCTCCAATGATCAGCGTATCTTTTTTCATTTTTTTCATATTCGAGTCATTTATTTGTATGTTTCCAGTGTGCTCAAAGGCTTGACACTAATGCAAGCATGCTTATTATTTTGGCCGACTTTGAGTAAAAAAGCAACGGAATTGGGGCAAAATAATTCCCTTTATTCCTTTATGACTTTGTGTGAGGAGAATACAAAATGACAGATCAGGCAACAACCCATGAGTTTCAGGCAGAAACCAAGAAACTTTTAGATATCGTAATTAATTCGCTCTACACCGAGCGTGATATTTTTATCCGTGAACTGATTTCAAACAGTTCGGATGCCCTTGAAAAGATGCGCCATGAGAGCTTAACCCGGGATAATGTCTTTGATGATCATGTGCCGCTGGAAGTGACCATTGATCTTGATGAAAAAAAGCACACCATGACCATAACCGATACTGGTATTGGCATGACCAGTGCCGAGCTTGAAACCAACCTTGGCACAATTGCCCATTCCGGTTCTGGGAATTTTGTTGCAGAACTTGCTGAAGCTGCACGCAAAGATGTGAGCCTGATTGGCCAGTTTGGCGTTGGTTTTTATGCAGCATTCATGGCAGGCAGCAAGGTTACAGTGCAGAGCCGTTCCTGGGATGGCTCTGAAGGAAACGAATGGAGTTCTGATGGGGGCGGCAGTTTTACCATCTCCGAATGTTCAGGTCTCCATCGTGGCACCAAGATCATCATTGATTTAAAAGACGATGCCCACGATTATGCCCAGAAATGGAAAGTAGAAAATATTATCAAACAGTATTCCACCTTTGTTCCTTTTCCCATCAAGCTTGAAGGGGATACTGTGAACACAGTTCAGGCCATCTGGACCAGAACGAAAAGCGAGATTACCGACGAAGAGTATAATGATTTCTATAAATTTGTTGGCAATGCATCGGATGAGCCCCACTATCGCCTCCATTTTTCTGTTGATGCGCCCCTGGCCATCAATGCGGTACTTTTTGCCCCCAAAGAAAACTTTGAGTCCATGGGTTTTGGCCGTGTTGAGCCGGGTGTGAATCTCTACTGTCAGCGGGTACTCATTGATCAGCATTCTGAAAACATCCTTCCGGAATGGCTGCGCTTCTTAAAAGGCGTGGTGGACAGTGAAGACCTGCCCCTGAATATTTCCAGGCAGGCCCTGCAGGACAATGCACTGGTGATGAAGCTTCGCAAGGTGATCACCAAGCGTTTCCTCAAGTTTTTGGCTGAAGAGGCAAAACGTGATTCCGATTACTATCTTGATTTCTGGAATACCTTTGGCATTTATCTCAAAGAGGGCGTGACCTCGGATTATGAGTTTCAGAAAGAGCTGGCACAACTGGTTCGCTTTGAATCTTCCCGTTCTGAGGACGGCAAACCAACATCTTTAGCCGATTATGTTGAGCGCATGGGGGAAGGGCAGGAAGAAATTTATTACATCAATGGGCCCAATCGGGCTGCCATTGAGGCTGGGCCATACGTTGAGATGTTTAATAAAAAGAATATCGAAATTGTTTATACCATGGAACCCATCGATGATTTTGTGCTCAACCATCTAGGTGAGTTTGATGGTAAAAAACTGGTTTCTGCGGATCGTGCTGATCTTGACCTTTCAAAAAGTGGTGATGCGGAAGCTGATGAAGATAAAAGTGAGAAACTGAACAGTGATGCAAGTGGCGAGCTGGTAACCTGGCTGAAAAAGACTCTTGATGATAAGGTTGCTGATGTTATCGAGTCTAAACGTCTGGTGGACTCTCCTGCAATGATCGTGAATCCTGATGGGTATATGACTTCTTCCATGGAACGGATTATGGCTGCAAGCCGTATGGAAAAAGGTCTTACTCCCGAGGCCAGTAAAAAAAATCTTGAGATTAACCTTGGAAGTCCTCTTATTAAACAACTGGCCGATCTTGTGAAAAGTGATGAGTCTTTTGCCGCTGATGTGGCAGCACAGATCTATGATAACGCAATGATTCAGGCAGGTCTTGTGGTGGATCCCATGGTAATGGTAGAGAGAAACTATAAAATTCTTAATAAGGCTGTCGGAGCCTGATCCACTTATATATTGAAAAAAGCATGCCTACACGCTATAGAACGGTTGAAAATGATAATTTTTCGGCTTTTTCAATCGTTCTTTTTCCGTGGGAGATTTCTATGCTAAACCCCCTTCGTTTTCTTTTTATAAGTCTTTTGTTGCTGGCATTAGCTGCCAGCGGGTGTTCCAAAGGCCCCGTTCGTCATCTGGTCGCTGATGCCTGCATGGTAAATCCTGGCCAGACCAGCCGCAGTGAGATTCTCGAGCTTATGGGAGAACCCGACACCAAACGGATGCTCAACTCAACCACAGAAGAGTGGATCTATTATGAGGAAGCAAAATCTGCCATGCAGAACGCTCCTCTTGTGGGGGGCGTCTTTGACCCAAACGGGTATAGTATGATAGTGGTTACCCTGTCTGGTGAGACGGTTCTCACATGCTGCTACAGCGGGTTTGAAGATGATGAGTTTGATTGGAAGGATGATTATTCCTGGCAAGAGACCAAGAAGTGATAGATCGTTTTGCCACAGTGCGTGAACGAATGGTGCAGGAACAGCTTCTGCGCCGTGGTATTATGGATCCCGGGGTTTTGAAAGCCATGTCAGAGGTGCCCAGGCACCTCTTTGTTGATGATGCCATGCAGGCAAAAGCCTATGGTGATTATCCCCTTCCCATTGCCGGCGATCAGACTATTTCCCAACCTTATATTGTGGCTGCCATGACGCAGGTACTGCAGTTACAGGGAACTGAAAAGGTTCTTGAAATTGGTACCGGATCCGGTTATCAGGCTGCTGTGCTCTCCAGGCTTTGCGACAAAGTGTATACCGTTGAACGGATTAATACGCTCCTTGCAGGAGCCCGCAAAATTTTTGATCGGCTGCATTACTATAATATCCTTGCCCGGCTTGATGACGGGACACTTGGCTGGCGTGAGAATGCTCCTTATGATGTTATCATTGTTACAGCCGCCGGCCCTCAAATTCCTGAACCACTGATTGAGCAGCTTGCTGATCCAGGCCGAATGGTGATCCCCGTTGGTGATCGTAATGTGCAGGAATTGCAGTATCTGACGAAGAAAGACGGAGAAATTACGGTCCAGCGTCTGGAAAGTGTCCGGTTTGTAAGTCTCATAGGAGAGCATGGCTGGAATAATGACTGAAGAAGTTCCCAAAAAAAATGGCCTGATTCGCAGGCTATACGACTGGATGCTGCACTGGGCAGACAGTAAATACGGTTTGCTGGCTCTTGTTGTTCTCTCTTTTGCCGAATCAAGTTTTTTCCCTGTCCCCCCTGATGTTCTGCTTATTGCTTTGGTTCTCGGAGCAAGCAGTCGCTGGTACAAGTATGCTTTCTGGTGCACTTTGGCCTCGGTGGCTGGAGGATTGGCCGGGTATGGGATCGGTGTTTTTGCCTGGGATACTGTGGGACGGTGGATCGTTGAGAATGTGGCCCATATGACTCTTGTCGATGTTGATGGCCGAATGGATATCGCGCTTCCATCGTATCTTATCTCAAGTATGGGCAGTTCGCTCGGAGGGGAATACCTGTTTCAGGTCTACGATCACTGGAATGCCTGGATTGTTTTTGTTTTTGGTTTAACTCCTCTGCCTTACAAGTTAACCACCATTACTGCCGGTGTTGCTCAAGTTAATTTACCTGTCTTTCTGGTGGCTTCTCTGGCTGCCAGAGCCTGCCGTTTTTTTGTCGTTGCCTGGCTTATTCATAAATGGGGGGAGCCTGCCAAACAGTTCATAGACCGTTATTTTAATTTTCTCTGCATTGCCTTTGTTCTTCTCCTGATTGGCGGTTTTGCTGTTTTGAAGCTGTTGTTTTAGTGCCTTAGGAACGTACATTAAATAACCTGTACATCTTTCTTGCCCTTTGTTCCGCCAGCAATACTTTAAAAACCGTTACATACAGGGAGTATGCAAAGCTTTTTAAAGTGTCGCTGACGAAAAAATTGCGGCGAAATATGTTCAGGTTATTTAATTCCCGTTCCTTACTCCTGAAAAGCTGAGTGCCGGCTTACCGTTTACCGGTGTTAGTTAATGGTGTTACTGCAAGTTTTCGGACTTCTGTCATACATTCCTCCAGATCAAAGGGAAGAAATTTTCGATCCCGGAGTACAATTCTGCCATTTATAATAACTGTTTCAACGTCTGCACCGTTTGCGTTGTAGACCAGAAAGTCGCTGTTATAGACGGGCTGCAGGTGAGCTTGGTTCATATCCAGTAAGATGAGATCCGCTTTGAAGCCGGCAGTTATTTCTCCCACATTGGATAAACCAAGGATTTTTGCATTGCTTCTGGTTGCTGCGGCAAGCACACGTTTTGCAGGCATGGCCGTGGCATCAAGTGTTCGCAGTTTTTGGCTTTTGGCAAGAATATCCATTTCCCGGAAGAGATCCAGGCTGTTGTTGCTGGCACTGCCGTCAGTTCCAAGTCCTATCCTGATACCCATCGCATCCATTTTTGATGTTTCTGCAATACCAGAGGCCAGTTTGAAATGGCTTTGCGGACAAACCACAACGCCTGCCTTACTCGCCTGAATGATTTTTCGGTCTTCATCATCAAGCCATACGCAGTGAATGAGAATAGTGTTTGGGTCGAGCAGATCAAGGGCTGCAAGGTGTCGAATGGGGCTTGTTCCCCGTGGATTCATAAGCATTTGCTGCTCATGTCGGCTTTCTGCAATGTGAATAAAGAACGGCGCATGGTATTGTGTTGCCAGTGCCTTGGCCCGTTGCAGGGTGTCAGGTGAACAGGTGTATGGGGAGTGGGCAAAGATACCAGGTGTGATACGATCATCCTTTTCCTGCCACGTTGTAAAAAACGTTTCTACAGCATCAATATTTATTGCTGGATCAGGTACACCCGGTGCCGGAAAATCAATAACTGCCTGGGCTGGAATTGCCCGCATACCTGACTCAAGTAGGGCGCGCGCTGCATGATCTTCGTGGAAATAGCCATCTGCCACCGTGGTGGTGCCTGAGAGGATCATTTCAGCAGCAGCAAGTTTTGTGCACCAATAGACCATTTCCGGAGTGACATTCGCTGCCTCGGCCGGAAAGATATGTTCGTTGAGCCATTCTCCAAGTTCAAGATCATCAGCCATTCCACGAAAAAGAGTCATGGCACAGTGGTTGTGTGCGTTAATGAGTCCGGGCATGAGCAGTTTGTCTGTCCCGTCCAGCACGAGCGCATTATCAGCAGCAGGTATGGATTCCATGGGGCCAAAGGAGTGAATAAGATCAGCCCTGCATAAAAGCCACTGATTGTAGGCCAGCGGGGTTTCAGGATTCGTGAAAAGAGTGACATTGGTGATAAAGACTGGTTGAGTGGTCATATGAGTTCTTAGAAGCGAATGTGAGTAGTGATTTAGGGCCTTACAGAATATTTTCTCGGAGTCGGAGTTTATGCCCTGTTTCTCTAGGGTGCTTACCTGTTTTTTTTGAACATATTCTGATAAGGAACGGGAGATAAATAACTTGAACAAAAATTAATAGGAGTTTTTTTCGTATTCAAGGCGCGAGGCGGGAGCATAACGGGTTACGTGAGCAACGAGCAACACAGAAGACGGAAAAAAATATGCCCCGGAGGAAATGCCCTTGGGGTGCATTAATTTGTTCAAGTTATTTATTGTACGTTCCTAAGGCACTTATCCAGTGAACTGAATTATTTCCGGTTGAACCGGGTTATTGAAAATATGGTAACGTTGGTAATTTGCCTAACCAGTGGCCTGTAACTGTTTAGGAACGCCCCATATCTGTGCAGGCAGGCTGGAGAACTATAGTAGTTTCTATGTGAGCCAGCCTGACCGTGCAGAGATGGGGTGTTCCTGAATAGTTACAAAATATGGGCATTTTCTCTGTCAGCAGGGTATATACTATTCTATTTTGAATTAATTGCCGTTAAATTTGCGGTGTATTGCTTTTATGTGATCGATATCTTATGAAATATTGAGGAGTTTGTATATGGGCTTTTGTTGTGGAATAGTGGGGCTTCCCAATGTGGGAAAATCAACTATTTTTAATGCTTTGACTGCGGCTGGTATTGATGCCGAAAATTATCCGTTCTGTACCATTGAGCCAAACGTGGGTATTGTCCCTGTACCTGACAAACGTCTGGATGTGCTCGCGGAGATGGCCAAAACCAGAAGAAAAGTTGCAACTCAGATGGAGTTTGTTGATATTGCAGGGCTTGTGAAGGGTGCCAGCCAGGGTGAAGGGCTTGGCAATCAGTTTCTAGGCCATATCAGGCAGGTGGATGCCCTCATTCATGTGATTCGCTGTTTTGAGGATGAGAATGTTGTCCATGTGGACGGTTCCATTGATCCGGCAAGGGATCGCGAAGTGATCATCATGGAATTGATTCTGGCTGATCTTGATACTGTGGGAAAACGACTCAAGAAAGCACAGAGTATGGCTAAATCCGGTGACAAAACTTTGAAGGCTCAGGCTGTCTTTCTCGAGCGTCTGCATGATGTTCTGGATAGTGGAGCTACTGCAAGATCTCTTGTTCCGGAAAGTGATATGGAAAAAGAGATGATGAAGGAGATGTGTCTCCTCACCGACAAACCCGTTCTCTATGTGGCCAATGTTCTTGAGGAAGACGTCATCAGTGGCAACGAGCATGTCCGGGTACTTGAGAAGCTGGCTGCAGAAGATGGTGATGGAGTGGTCATTATTGCTGGTTCCATTGAACAGGAACTGAGTCACCTTGACGAGGAAGAACAGCAGGAATTTCTGGCGGATATGGGAATGGACGAGCCTGGCTTGAATCGGTTGATTGCCGCCGGCTACCAACTGCTTGGACTTATTACCTATTTCACTGTGGGTGAAAAGGAGACCCGTGCCTGGACGATTACTCGTGGAACCAAAGCACCGGGAGCGGCTGGTAAGATCCATTCGGATTTCGAACGGGGTTTTATTCGTGCTGAGACTATCAGCTATGATGATTTTGTTGCCTGTGACGGAGAAAATGGAGCCAAAGAAAAGGGTTTAATGCGCTCGGAAGGCAAGGAATATGTTGTGGTTGATGGTGATTGCCTGAATTTTCGTTTTAACGTCTAGGAGCCTGTCCGAGAACACCCAAACTACGGGTACAAGTGCCCTTTCTCCTCAACTCTTCGTTATTTTAAAAAAATAATGCTCGGAATATCAACTATATGCACCCCAAGGGTATTTCTTGCAGGGCACCTGTGCTTATTTTTGCAAAATGTCTCGATTTGAGAAGAAATGCCTATTCTCGGACAAGCTCCTAGTTACGAGATTGCTAAAGGTTATGGAAAAACAGCAGTTTATAAAGGATCTCCTGGAAGGCGATCGGGTGAACGACATATTTCTGGTTAAATCTTCTCGGTTAGCTGAGACCCGTGCCGGTAAACCTTATATTCAGCTCACCCTCATGGATAAAAGTGGTGAGATCAACGGACCTGTCTGGGATCGGGCTGAAGAGCTGTTTCCTCACTGTTCGGTCGGCAGTTTTCTTCGTGTTCAGGCTGTGGTGCAGTCTTACCGGGAACAGTTGCAGTTAAAGATAGATAGCTTGCAAGCCTGTTCTGCAGACGATGCAGACCTCGCTGAATCTGCCGGACGTCAACAGACTCTGTTTTAAAAGATGAATGTCGAACATCGAATAGTGACACAGGAGCAACGCAAAGCAGGCAAGTCTTTGTTTGGCCAGCAACAGGCAAAAAATCTTCTTAGCAGAAGTCTTGTTTCAGACCGCCTGGCACACGCCTACCTTTTTCGGGGGCCGGAGGGGGTAGGGAAGCAGCTTTTTGCAAGAGCCCTCACCGCTGCGGTTAATTGTCAAGCAGGCAATGGATTGACGGCCTGTGGGGTCTGTTCTTCCTGCATAAAATTTGCTGCGGGTTCACATCCTGATTTTTTGCTTGTCTCTCCTGAAAAAGGCGCAATCAAGATTGGCCAGATCCGAAAACTCATAAAAAAACTTTCCTTTGCACCTTATGAAGCAAAAACACGGGTGGTGCTCATTGAAGATGTTCACACCATGCGTCAGGAAGCGGCGAACAGTTTACTGAAAACACTGGAGGAACCGCCTGAAAATAATCTTTTGATTCTCACTGCAGACTCTTCTGGAAATGTGTTGCAGACCATTGTTTCAAGATGCCAGACAATTCCATTTTATTCGCTTACTTTTGACGAAACCGTTGAGATTCTGATGCGGGAAAATAAGGGACTGGATCCGGAAACAGCACTTCTGCTTGCAAGACTGTCTGAAGGGAGTCCTGGAAAAGCAATGCTCTACCATCGCAGGGAGTTAGTGGATTTCTGGAAAGACCTGATAGAACTACTCACTGATCCGGACAGCAATGAAGACAAAAAACTCAGCAGACTTTTGCAGATGGCAGAGTCCATGGCAGATTTGAAAGAAGATTTACCACATCTTTTGGGTCTGATCAGGCTGTGGATCAGAGATTGTCTGTTTGATTTTTATGATCTGCGTACAGATACGGCAATTTTGAACACACGGAAAGACTGGAATTCTGTGCAATATTTTGCTAAACTGCAAGTCATTGATCAGGCAGAGAAAGAGTTGAGTCGAAACTGTAACCGTACCTTGGTCTGCGAGGTTTTACTCTTTCACTTGAATTTATAGAGAAGGTTATGGCAGAAGAGAATAGAGAAGATAATCAGCTGGAACTGGAAGAAGCAAAGGAACCGGCGCTACAATACTTTTATCGAATTCGATTTCGCGTAAAAGGTCAGGAGTTTACCGCATCATCACCCCTGGATGACCTGAAAAAGGGCGTAGTCGTGATGGTGCGTGGAGAATATGGGCTCGAACCAGCCTGTATTGTCTGCACAGCCCCTGCCTGTCGTGAGTCTGAAGTTGAGCGTCGTGCGAGTTATAAACTGGCGCGTCGTGCCTCTCATGAAGAGTGTAATCGCTACACCGATATTCCCGTGGAAGAGGAATCAGCCTTTGCAACCAGCAAGGCCTTGATTGCTCGCCATGATCTGCAGATGCGTCTTGTTCGGGTGGAACGTTTCTTCAACGGCAGTAAGATGATATTTTATTTCACTGCTGATAAACGGGTGGATTTTAGAGCTCTGGTCAAGGATCTGGTGCAGGAATTTCGGACACGGGTGGAGATGCGACAGATGGGTGTGCGGCACGAGACCAAAATGATTGGAGGCTTAGGAACCTGTGGCCGGGAACTATGCTGTTCCGGGCACATGAAGAAATTTGATTCTGTTTCCATAAAGATGGCTAAAGAACAGGATCTTCCTCTTAATCCTTCTAAGATTTCAGGAGTTTGTAATCGTCTGCTCTGTTGCTTGACCTATGAATATGAAACCTATAAAAGGGAACGCAACGGTATGCCCCGACCCGGGAAAAAGATCATGGTTGATGGCCACTGTTACCGGGTCAGGCGTCAGAATCCTCTGCAGGCCACTCTTCAGGTAGTGGATGAGCAGGGAGAAGTTGGGATTCTGCAGGCGGATCAATGGCGGAATGCTGAAAAGCTAAGGCCGGAAAAAAATATGAATAAAGGAAAAAAGGACAAAAAATCAGACAAAAAAGAATGATTTTGATTTGTCTGACAAGCGTTTCATACAATGACAACTTATATAACTACCCCTATTTACTATGTGAATGCGCAGCCACACCTTGGCCACGCCTATACCACCATTGTCGCTGATACCTACAGCAGGTTTCGGCGTTTGACTGGTGATACGGTGAGGTTTCAGACTGGTACAGATGAACATGGCGATAAGATAGCAGAAGCAGCAGCCAAAGAAGAAGAGAGTCCCAAAGAGTATGTTGATCGGATCAGTGGGATGTTTAAGAGTACCTGGCCGCTTCTCGATATCGAACCGGATTATTTTATTCGTACCACTGATAAAGATCATGTGGCTACTGTGCAGAAGATTCTGCAACAGGTTTATGATAAGGGTGATATCTATTTTGATAAATATACCGGACAGTACTGCACCGGTTGCGAGCGATTTCTCACCGATAAAGAGCTGGTAGATGGGAAATGTCCTGACCATCAAACCGTACCTGACCAGATTACCGAACAAAACTATTTTTTTCGCATGTCCCGCTATCAGCAGGATTTGATAGACCATATTCATGCCAATCCGGAATTTATTACTCCTGAACGCTATCGCAATGAAGTACTTTCTTTTTTAAGCGAACCTTTGGAGGATCTCTGTATTTCCCGTCCCACTTCCCGGCTTACCTGGGGGATTCCCCTTCCTTTTGATGATAGCTTCGTCACCTATGTCTGGTTTGATGCACTTATCAATTATCTGACAGGGATAGGGTACCCGGATGGTGACAATTTTGAAATGTTCTGGAATGCTGCTGAGCACGTGATTGCCAAGGATATTTTAAAACCCCATGCCATTTACTGGCCCACCATGATTCTTTCCATGGGACTGCCTCTCTATCAAAAACTGCATGTTCACGGATACTGGAATGTAGATGAAACCAAGATGTCGAAAAGTATCGGCAATGTGGTACGGCCAGCCGAACTCGTGGAAGAGTACGGTGTGGACTGTCTCCGGTATTTTACTCTGCGTGAGATGTCTTTTGGACTCGATGCCTCGTTTAGTGCAGATGCGATTATTAGCAGAAAAAATTCAGATCTGGCCAATGATCTCGGGAATCTCTTTAGTCGTTCTACTGCAATGCTGTTTAAATATACTGATGGTGTTGTACCGGCAGCAGTGAGCACAGAAGATGATACTGTTTTGCAGGATCTTGCAGAATCAGTACTGGCAACATACCTGCAGACTATGAATTCATTTCAGTTCCATCGTGCTCTTCAGGCTGTGTGGGAACTGATCAGTCAGGCCAACAAGTATATTGTGAGCAATGAGCCATGGGCCCTTGTCAAAGATCCGGAACGTGTTGATCGGCTCCATACGGTGCTTTATAATTTGCTTGAAACTCTGCGCCTTCTTACCCTGCTTTTACAGCCGGTGATGCCCGGAACATGTAGGAAGATGGCGGCCGGGCTAGGTCTGGCGGAAGATAACCCCTTGCTTACTGATCTTAAAAACAATGGTGGATGGGGGCTGCTTGAGCCTGGCACTGGTTTGCAGAAGATGGATGCTCTTTTCCCACGAGTTGAGACTAAAAAGAAGAAACAGCAGCCTGCTCAGCAGGAATCCAAAAAGAGCAGTAAAAAGCAAAAAGAAAAGAAGGAAGAGAACACAGAAAATGTTGAAGGGGTGATCACTTTTGATCAGTTTCAGAAGGTGGAGCTAAGGGTAGCGGAAATTGTAGCAGCCGAGACCGTCAGGAAATCAGACCGATTATTAAAACTTACTGTTAAGGCTCCTGGAGAACGGGTTATTGTTGCGGGAATTGCCGAGTATTATAGTCCGGAAGACATTGTCGGTATGCAGGTTCTGATTGTGGCCAATCTTCAACCAGTCAAATTGATGGGTATTGAGTCTCAGGGAATGGTACTTGCTGCCCGGGTGGAAGAGGACGGTAAGAGCCGCCTGGTACTTTCTTCTGTAAGCGCGCCAGTACCGGCAGGATCCGGAGTTGCTTGAAAAACAGTTATTTTTTTAATTTTAATGGAGTTTTAAGATGTTTGTTGTTCAAAATTTTATGATGGCCATAGCCCAGTTGATTGATTTTCTGCTCACCGCCTATATGTGGATAATTATTGGACGGGCTGTTATTTCCTGGGTGAATGCAGATCCATATAATCCCATTGTCCGGTTTCTTTATAATGTTACCGAGCCATTGCTCAGCCGTATCAGACGTCTGGTGCCTATGAACATGGGCGGGATAGATTTTTCCCCCATGATTTTGATTCTGGCGATTATGTTTCTTCAGAGTTTTCTTGTGCCGACATTGAAGCAGTTGGCCATGGGATAGGATAATCTTACTATTTGATGCAAAGGGAAATTTGTCATGGATATAACTCCACAGCTGATTAAAGATCAGGAATTTCAGACTAAGTTTAAAGGTTTTGATCCCATTGAGGTGAGAGACTACCTCGAAATTATTGCCAACGAGTTTTTTGAGTTACAGGAGCAATGCAAAGAGCAGGCTGAGGAGCTTGAGAACCTCCGCGAGGAAAAAGAAAGTTCTGAAAATTTCAACAGTTCTCTGGAAACTGATATGGAGTTTACCAGAAAAATTTCCGAGGAGCTGAAGGACGGATGTGCGCAAAAGGAAGAGAAGGTCAAGGAGTTGAGCAAGGAGGTTGAAGAGTTGCAGCTTCGCATTGCTGATTTGGAGCAGGAAAATGCAGAACATGATGAGGAGGTCAGCGCTGTCCTTGCCAGTACAGAAGAAGCTGACAAGGCCTTGAAAAAAGTAGAGAAGGAAAAAGAAATTCTGCATAATAAAATTGAAATTCTGCAGGAACAAAATAGTGAGTTGAAGAAAGATGAAGTAGATTTTAAATCAACCTTGTTTGCAGCTCAGCAATTTGCAGAAAATCTTAAAGAAACAAGCAGGATAGAAGCTGATGAAATGATCTCTGCTGCCAATGCCGAAATTATTGAAATTCGTAAAAATGCCCGCGAAGAATTAGAACGTCTTCCACGTGAGATCGATGCCTTGAAGAAGAAAAAGGGTACGGTTAAAGCCGATCTGAAATCCACCCTGCTAAGCTACCTGGAAAATATTGAAACGTATTATCCTGACGATGGAGGAAAACCAGCGACAGAAGCGGAAGAGAGCAATGAGCTTTTTCAGAAGATTGAGATTAACGAGGATGGTTCTCTGAAGTCTGAAGATGATGAAGAAAGTCCTGATCTGGATATGGATGAAAAAGTAATTGATTCTCTTCTTAGCGGCAATCTGAATGGAACGACTGAGTTCAGCCTGGAAACTAAAAGGGGGGAAAAGAAACAGGAGTCGTCCTCCTGATATGGACTTTCTTTCCAGTTATAAAGATGGACGGATTTTATTGAAAGTGTATGTCCAGCCGAGGGCATCAAAAAATAGATTTATTGGATTGTATAATGATGCAATCAAACTTGCCATTACGGCGCCTCCAGTGGATGGCAAAGCCAATGCTGCAGTGATCAGGTTTCTTGCTTCTGTTTTGAATTTGCAGAAAAAGGATCTGGAGATTAAACACGGCTTGCAGTCCCGAAAAAAAAGTGTATTGATTACAGGCGTTTCTCTTGATAATGTTCGGACGCAAATACAATCACTAACACCGGTAAACGGTAAGTGAGGCCGGCATAAGTGCCTTGTTGGTATATCCAACTTGCTAATGTTAAACGAACTTTTCATTTTCTTGTTTTTTATGACAGCTTTTGAGGAGTAAGGCACTAACACCGGTGATGAACGGTAAGCCGGCATAAGTGCCTTGGTTGTATATTCAACCTCCTAACTTTAAAGCCTTTTTCGATTTCTCGGAGTCTACGCTTACCTGTTTTTTATGACAGGAATTAAGGAGTAAGGCACTAAAATTGACAGGGAGACATGCATGAAAAAGTATGTGATAGGGAACTGGAAGAGTAATAAGGGGAGAAAAGCAGCTCAGGAATGGTTTGCTGAATTTGCTGACCTTTACAGCCCTGTCGATGGTTTGGAAGTTATTGTTGCACCCTCCTTTATCTGCCTCTGCAGCCTGTCCGAGTATGTACAGGCTCTTGAACTGAAGCAGGTTTCCCTTGCGGCCCAGGATGTGTCACCGTTTCCAAAGGGCTCCTATACCGGAGCCGTGGCAGCAGATATGTTTAAAGGGATGGTTGATTATGTGATTATCGGCCATTCGGAACGAAGACGTTATTTCCACGAGACCTCACAGGATATAGCAAATAAGATGGCAGAAACGGTTGATGCAGGTCTGGCACCCATTGTCTGTATCGATCAGCCATATGCCATGTCTCAGCTCACTGCCTTAAACGATATTGACTGCGATGATTTGCTCATTGCTTACGGGCCAACAGAGGCCACCACTGCAAGGATTCCGGAATCGCCGGAACGTGTAGTCGAAGCCGCCAGGTTTATCAGCCAGGTTCACCCTAAAACACCTGTTGTGTACGGCGGTTCCCTGCTCCCTGATAATATTGATGAGTATATCGCCCTGCCTCAGCTGTCAGGGGTCTTTGTCGGGGAGTCCAGTCTGGATGCCAAAACCTTTGCCGCTATTTGTAAAAAGATGGGTGGGGCGTTGACCTGAAAAAAAGGTAAGCACCCTGAAGAACCAGGATATAAACTCCGACTCCGAGAAACTTGGAAAGTCCAAGTTATTTTTTACCGAACCCTTAATGAGTTAATGTGTTAAAATGTCGAGGATTTCAGTGTCTTTTTTCAAGCTGATCTGCAAAGATTTCATCCATTCCTGCAATTGATTTTCGTTGATATCAAGGTTGTGCTCCTGCCAGAGTTTTTTTCCATCAGGGAGCAGTGCTGTAAGCTGTGAGAGCAGAGGGGCTTCTTTGTGTTTGTCATCCACGTAGGCCAGAAGGCTGAGGGCATCGCTGATTTGGACAATGGCGGCATAAAGTGTATGGCTTGTACATTCTTCCGGGTGGTGGTGAAATCCCACTGCAGTGAGAAGACGGTCAGGGAATAACCAGCGTGAAAGGAGGTGAAATCCGACTTGTCCGTGATCAACCCCAAAGGTGGCCTTTTCCATTTGGCTGCACTTGAGGTGATCTGTTCCCTGCAACTCCATTACCGGGAGGTACTCACCAGGTATGGTAATGAAAAAAACAAGTTGTCCGATATCATGGAGGAGTCCTGCAATGAAGAGTTCACTGGGGGAGCATGTCATATCCTCGGCAAGAATTTTGGCAGCCAACCCACAGGTAAAGGAATGGTTCCAAAAATGAGTCTTGATTTTCTTGTTTTCCCAGCGTATTTTTTGAAAAGAACTGAAGACAGCTTTTCCTAAAACAATATTATATATTTCATTGAAACCAAGCATTGTTACAGCTTTATCCATGGTCGCAATTTTCCTTGGTACTCCAAAAAACGCGGAATTAGCGATTTTAAGAATAGTTGCGCACATGGCTTGATCTGGAAGGATGGCATTCACCAGATCCTTTGCAGAGCTTTCCGGGTCAGCAGTCACTGATAGAACTCTGGACACCGTTACAGGAAGTGAAGGCAGGGAGTCAACCTGTTGGAAAATTTTTGAGATTTTTCGGTCTTGCATTCCTTATGACTCTTTTGTCGCAATGGTTGTCATTTTGAGTTTTTTACGAGATTGTCATTTTTGATTATCTGAAGAAATGGTCGAAAAGATCTATCAATTCAATACCATAGGGCTTTTCATTTTTTACGAAGCTTAAAAAATGAATACCGAACATTAAAGGACGAATATCGAATATCGAATATCGAACAGGTAAGCGCAGACTCCGAGGAATGTCGAACCGCAGAAGGGGAAAAGCCCTTGATCCGTCGTTTTTTATTCCGATCGATATTCGATATTTCTCGGAGTCTGCGCTTACCTGTTCGACATTCGACATTCTCTTTTTAAAACCCGCCCGAAGGGCGATAAGTTCATGGGGTTCTGTTGAGTGCCGGCTTGCCGCGCATCACCGGTGTTAGTACCCGTAAAGGCACTATAGAGCGCTGAGTCGTTTGATTCTTTCCTGCATAGGTGGGTGTGTTGAGAAAAGACCGGCCAGCCGACCTCCGCTTAAAGGATTGACAATATACATCTGTGCTGTTGCCGGATTAACGTCCATTGGACGTCGCCGGTTAAAGTTTTCCAGTTGCTGCAGGGCTGAGGCCAGAGAGCGTGGATGGCCGCAGATTTCTGCTCCTGTCGCATCTGCCTGGTACTCACGGCTTCTGGAAATCGCCATCTGAATCAGTGAGGCACCAAGGGGGGCCAGGATCATCATCGCAAGACTTCCAATTATTCCTCCTCCACCGTTATCGTCATTTGATCTGCCACCGCCAAATATCATTCCCCATTGTGCCATGGAGGCCATGTAACTGATCGCGCCAGCCATGGTTGCAGCAATGGTACTGATTAAAATGTCACGGTTTTTGATGTGTGCCAGTTCGTGCGCCATTACTCCTTCAAGTTCGTCCTTTTTAAGAATCTGCATAAGGCCGGTGGTTACTGCCACTGCTGCATGATCAGGATTTCTTCCGGTTGCAAAGGCATTTGGTGTGTCTTTATGGATGATATAAACACGCGGCATGGGCAAATTTGCGCGTTCTGCAAGGTTTGCTACCAGTTGGTGAAGCTCGGGGGCTTCTGCAGCAGTGGCTTCCCTTGCCCCACTCATTTTCAGTACTGCTTTGTCGCTGAACCAGTAGGCAAAGAAATTCATGCCCAGCGCCATGACCAGGGCAAAGACCATTCCGTTGCTGCCACCAAGTGCCTGACCGGCAACCATGAAAACTGCTGTAAGGGCTGCCATGAGCACACCGGTTTTCAACATACTTGTCATTATTTTCTCCAGAGGTGATTTTTTGATTCTTTCCTGTTATTTTTGTGTTAGCGCTTACAATAATGATGGGGTGAACAGTGTCAAGACAGACTCATTCAAAGAGGCTGTCCGAAAGGTCTATTCTCGGGCAGCCTCTTGGAGATCTTTCAGATCAAAATCCGGTTGCATGTCATATGCCTTATCAATAAGACTCTGCAACTCAGAGTGAATGCTGGATGGATCAGGTATTGCCTGCAGGATAGGAAGGAATTTTTCAACAGGCTGTGGAGCATGGAGCCGCATTTTCTCCTCCATGCTGATTGCTCCGCCGCTCTCAAGGCCGCCGGACATGGTGCCGGAAGTTGCAGCGTCTCCGTCAAGGTTGCGGAGAAAGAGCATAATCCCGCTGATATCATTTTTCTGATAAAAGAGTTTAATCTCCTCTTCAATGACTTCCTGATCTTCAGCAAGGTCTGCAATGCGACCACGGTATTCATCCACGTGGCTACGAAGACTTCCATAAACATCGAAAAACATATTTTGGAAGCGTGATTTTCGAAAAAACCCGTGGACCTCCTGATCCTCAAAAAGCCGTTTACGAATGGTGGGGGAACTGCTTACATAAGAATCAAAAAAGAGAACTTCGCCCAGATTGGTAATTTTGTAAAAACGTTGGATAAGTTCATCTTCCTGGAGCAGGGCATAAATGCGAAGCAGGTCAAAGCCGATTTGATTCTCAAGGACAAGGGCAGAACTGATGACCTCTTTCTGGTATGCATCCGAATCTTCTTCGATGATTTTACGGAACCCGAAATAGCGCTCAGCAATATCTTTTTTGACCTCAAAGGCCAGAGTTTTTGCAAAATCTTCCATGGGACACCTCTTTTAAAGTAGGAAGGGCGCGTATCTGCTTGACAGTGGCTTTCTATCTGATGATTATAACCCGTTGAGGCTCAAGTTGCATCTATATTTACAGAGATTTTAGAGAGATCATTATGGAGTACACAGGATTTAATGATGATTTGCCGGCCAGGATCAAAGAGCAGGCGGATATTGTGCAGGTTATCGGGGAATGTGTTGAGTTAAAACGGGCAGGTGTCCGTTTTCTTGGCCTCTGTCCTTTTCATAATGAAAAGACACCCTCATTTTCTGTACATCCGGGCCAGCAGTTTTTTCACTGTTTTGGTTGCGGTGCCTCGGGCGATGTCTTCGAGTTCCAGATGAAGTATCACAATCTTGATTTTCCAACTGCCATGAAGGAGCTGGCCAGGCGGTATCAAGTGGAAATTCCAGAAAGACCGCAATCATCACAGGAGCGTGAAAAAAGTCGCAGACGAAAGTCCATGTATGCGGTGAATGAAAAAGCAGTTTCTATTTTTCGTAAGACCTTGCTTCACTCAAGCCAGGCAAAAGCAGCCAGACAATATCTTGAAGAACGGCAGATTTCGGCTGAGATACAGGAACGTTTTGGCTTGGGTTATGCCCCTTCGCCAGATGCGGCGGGCTGGAATTTTCTTGGTGCACAACTGGGAAAGGATGAACAGCAGGCAGCCATTGAGGCAGGGCTTCTGGTAAAAAAAGACAAGGGCGGAACCTATGATCGTTTCAGGGACAGGGTTCTTTTTCCTCTTTATGACAGGCGCGGCCGGGTGATCGGCTTTGGCGGCCGCATCATCGGGGAGGGTCAGCCCAAATATATGAATTCTCCGGAAAGCCTGGTGTTCAGTAAGTCCGCATCTCTTCTTGGCTTGTATCAGCAGGGAGATGAGATTCGGCGCAGGAAACAGGCGATTCTGGTGGAGGGAAATTTTGATCTGGTCTCCCTGGTGGTACATGGCTGTCCCAATGTGGTGGCGCCATTGGGCACAGCGCTTACCATCCAGCAACTGAAGCTGCTGAAGGGATATGCGGAAGAATGTGTACTGCTTTTTGATGGCGATGCAGCAGGTGTCAAAGCTGCCATACGTTCAGTCCCGCTGTTTTTAAGTGAGCAGATGGCGGGAAAGGTAGCCATGCTTCCTGGCGGGCACGATCCGGACACTTTTATTCGGGAAGAGGGCCTGGCTGCTTTGAATACTCTTCTGGAGCAGGCTATGCCCCTGCCGGAATTTACCCTGCAGCAACTGGTAAAAGAACATGGTTTGACATTGGATGGCAAGACTCGGATTATTGCTGAGCTGCAACCTCTTCTCAAAGCTGCATCTTCAACTCTGCAGCGTTCCCTTATTCTCTCCCATTTCAGTGAAACCATAGGTGTTTCGGCTGAAGAGCTTGGTGCATCCATGCCACCAGTACCGCCAGTACAACCAGACCCTCCAGCAATCGAATCAGAACCAGCGCGTTTTTCTGAGCAACTCAGCCCTTTATCTTCTTCTCAAAAACGATTGGTCACCCATATGGTGCTTTATCCCGGATCTTTATCGGAGCTGAAAGAAGCAGGGCTTCGAAGGTGTCTTAGTGGTACAATCGGGGAGGTTTTGCTGCTGCAGTTACTTGCACTGCTGGAGAGAGCAGGAAATGTTGAGCCTGAAGAGCTGTTGGACAAGCTGCCGCCTGGTGGGGAGCGTGTTCTTGTTTCTGATATTCTTCTCAGTTCGTCATCTGAGAGTGCAGCTCTTTATTGCCCGGGGACAGAAGGGGAGTTGACAGAAATTCTTATTTATCTGGAATGCGAGACATTGAAGCGTAGAATAAAGGAATTAAAAGGGATGCTCAGTGATCAGTCGGCATCAAGAAGTGTTGAAGATCAGCAAGAGCTTGGGGTTGAAATGGTAGAGGTGAAAAATCGATTGGAGGATCAACAGAAAAAATATACTCCATTTTCTCTGTAATTCATGGTTGGAAGAGGCGTATGTTCCTTCTTTTTTAATAATTTAATCTGAAATGATTGAATAACAATCTAATTTACTTTACTATATGTACGATTGGAGAGAATGATAAATGGTTTACATTGCGGTAAATCTGTTGTCTGCTTATGAAACGGATTGGTTAGTCTGGAGGGATGGTAATGGCTGATGACAAAAAGATAAAGGATGATTCGTCAAACCAGGCAGATGAGAGTGTGCTTGATCTGACGGGTATTTTTGAGTCTGGAGAAGAAGTGCGCTCTGTCGGTCTCCCGGAAGGGGTGGACGAAGATCGGCGTAATCCCAAGATTGGGGATAGACGTAAGGGATTTTTTACTGATCGACGAGAGGGACAACGCCGTCTTGCCAGAAGTCCCTCCAAGCGCGGCAAAGATCATGCTGTTGATCCGATGTCCATTTACCTTAGGGAAATGGGTACGTTAACGCTGCTTAAGCATGAGGACGAACTGGAATTGGCCCGGATGATGGAAGATGGCCTGTACCGTGTCCAAAATGCTGTGTTGTCTACTCCACTTGCTATTCCTGCCCTGCAGGAAATCGCCAATGAACTGCGTGACAATACCATACAAATATTTAGTACCATACGCGGAATTCAGGAGACTCAGACTGAGGTCGTAAAAAAAGAGAAAAAGAGATTTCTGGACGATGTGGACAAGGCTCTTGAGCTGGAGAAAAAAAGAGTACTTCTCCAGAAAGGCCTTGCGGACTGTGGCGAAGATGTAAAAAAGGCGGAAAAGGTCAGCAGGCAGATGATGGGTCTCGGATCCGATGTTGCAGCACTTTTTCAGGATCGTATTATCTGTACTCGTTGTATTAATGGTGTAGCGTCCAATTTGAAAGATTTGTCCAGGCGTTTCAGGCGGGTGCGGGTTGAGGTGCTGAAAGCACAGAAGCTGGCTTCCACAGAAAGTGGTGAGGCTGAGATGAGCCCTGCTGAACTGGAATATCATATCGGCATGCAGCTGAAAGAGGGATTGGGATTTGGCTATCGAGCTCTCAATGCTACTCTCCACGCAATAGAAGTCGGACGGGATATCAGCAAAGATGCCAAAGAGTCGCTGGTTCGTGCCAATCTTCGGCTGGTGATCTCTGTGTCCAAAAAGTTTGTCAATCGTGGACTTCACTTTCCCGATCTCATCCAGGAAGGAAACATTGGGTTGATGAAAGCCGTTGATAAATTTGATTATCACCGGGGCTACAAATTCAGCACCTATGCAACCTGGTGGATTCGTCAGTCCATTACCCGCGGCATTGCCGATCAGGGGCGTACCATTCGTCTCCCTGTGCACATGATCGAGACTATCAATCGTCTGCTCAGGGTGTCAAAAGATTTTATGCGCGAAGAAAATCGTGAACCCAGCCCGGAAGAGATGGCTGAACAGCTTGGGACTGACGTCGAAAAGGTGAAAGCAGCTTTGAAAACTGCCAAGGATGCCATATCACTTGATACCCCGGTGGGTGATGATGAAGAGACTTTTTTAGGTGATTTTATAGAAGATTGCACAAGCCTTGGTCCCCACGAGGCCACCATGGTGGAGAGTTTAAAGGAGTGTCTCTGTAAGGTGATGTCTTCCCTTTCCCCACGCGAGGCTAAAGTTGTGCGTATGCGTTATGGTATTGATGTCGGGTGCGATCACACCCTTGAAGAAGTCGGGAAATGCTTTGCTGTGACCAGAGAACGAATTCGTCAGATTGAGGCTCAGGCTATCAAAAAACTGAAACATCCTTCGCGTGTTGATGAGTTGCGTGTCTTTATGACTGATTGATAAGATTCGATAATCCAGGAGGCTGTCCGGAAATGACGGGATGGCCTAAAAAAATAAGTTTTCACGACACCATTAAGGTATCTTTTGTCCCGGGCTCTTGTCCGGGATTTTTGTTTCAAATAAAGAGAAATTGTCTATGTCGGATAACCCGGTAATTGATTGGATGACCTTGAGTTTTGTTCCCGGTCTCGGGAGCAAAGGGATTCAGCGACTGATTGCTCGTTTCGGAGATCCGGAGGCCCTTTTTTCCGCATGCAGAAGCGGTAGAGGAAAAAATTCGGGTGTGCGAAAGCAGGTGCTTGCAGGTCTTACCAATCCTGCTCCCCTTCGAGAACAAGCAATAGCCCACCTGAAAAGAATACAGGCTGGTGGAGCAGAAGCTATCTGTCCCGACAATGTCGAATATCCTCAAGCCCTGAAGGAGATTGCGGATCCCCCTCCAGTTCTTTATGTTCAGGGCCGCATAGAATTACTGAATTCTCTTTGTCTGGCCATGGTGGGATCCCGTGCGGCCACAGCTTACGGAAAACGAAGCAGCTTTATATTGGCACGAGCGCTGGCATCAGCCGGCGTCACCGTGGTGTCAGGTCTTGCCCTTGGTGTTGACAGTGAGGCACATAGCGGTGCATTATCAGTGCATGGCCCTACCATAGGGGTGCTTGGCTGCGGACTTGATGTTGTCTATCCAAGGCAGAATATGAAACTATACGGACAGATTCGAAACCACGGACTTCTGGTCACAGAATATCCATTAGGGACAAAGCCTGATGGCTTCCGGTTTCCGGCCAGAAACCGGATTATTGCAGGCTTAAGCCGTGGGGTTGTGGTGGTGGAAGCTGCCAGGAAATCCGGATCTCTCATTACTGCTGAAATGGCACTTGATGAAGGACGGGATGTTTTTGCTGTGCCAGGGCAGATTGATTCTTTTAAGAGCGGTGGCACACATTGGCTCTTGCAGCAGGGTGCCAAACTGGTACAATCTGCAGATGATATACTTGTGGAGCTTGATCGCAGCTGGCAGGCAACAGGCAGTGATGAGGATGTTGATGCTGACAGGGGCGGAATTGATCTGGATCCGGAAGCGCGTAAATTACTGCAAGGCATCGATGTGTATCCCAGCCCCCGTAATGAATTAATTGCAAATTCCGGTCTTGGTCCTGCTAAAGTGACCGAACTGCTTCTTCTCCTGGAACTTGAAGGATTGGTGGAAATGCTGCCGGGTGATGAAATACGACGTATTGTTTGATGTATACTCTAACAGAATGAGGACAGTAATGCTTGAAATTCAATTTGCTCCATCTATTTTATCTGCTGATTTTACACGCCTTGGTGAGGAGATTGCTGCTGTGGATCAGGCAGGGGCAGAAGTCATTCATATTGATGTCATGGATGGTCATTTTGTACCAAATATTACCATTGGGCCTCTGGTGGTCAAGGCAGCGCGTAAAGCAACGGAAAAGGTTCTGGATGTCCATTTGATGATAAGCGATGCCGATAAGTATATTGATTCTTTTGCGGCAGCCGGTGCAGACTGGATCACCGTCCACGTGGAGGCCTGTACCCATCTCCATCGGACAATCAGCCGCATCAAAGAGTTGGGCAAAAAAACCGGTGCGGTTCTGAACCCGGCAACACCGTTATCGAGCCTGGATTATATTCTCGAAGACTTGGATCTGGTGATGCTCATGAGTGTTAACCCAGGTTTTGGCGGTCAGTCTTTTATTGAATCAACTCTTGCCAAAACAGAGAGTTTGAAAAAGAGAATCGATGCCCTGGGACTTCCAATCGGTATCGAAATTGATGGTGGAATAAGTCCTGGAACCATTGGTCGCGTGGCAGAAGCGGGCGCTAATATTTTTGTTGCCGGCTCTGCAATTTATGGTTGTGATGAGTATGCACCGGTTATTGCTGAAATGCGCAAACTGGCTGAAGAGGGAAGGGCAAAACGAGGTTGAGAACAGGATATGATAAAAGAATGGAAATCAATACATGATTGCAAAGCTTTCGCCAGCCTTAAGCACCTTGCGGAAGATCCTTTTGATTTGACTGCCCATGGGACCTTGAGTCCTGAGCGTTTGCAAAGTTATGTTTGTAAAGGAGCGGAATTTGATCTGCTTTATGCCTGTCAGCGTGTAACACCTGAAGTTTTGGATGGTCTGCAGTCACTTGCTGATGAGTGCAGGCTGGTGGAGCAGTATGGACAGATGCGTGAAGGGGTTGTCATGAACAGGCTGGAAAACTATCCATCTGAAGAGCGACAGGTGCTCCACACGGCCTGCCGTGATATCTTTTCCAGCGTCCCTGCATGCGAAGCTGCATCTGATCAGGCAAAAACAGAACTTGAAAAGCTCAAGGTTTTTCTTCATGAACTGGACCAGGGTCTTGTCTGCAACGCGGATGGAGAAGCTTTTGACACTCTTATCCATATTGGTATAGGTGGCTCAGATCTTGGTCCAAGATCGATCTATGAGGCTCTGTTGCCGTATAAAAAGAAAGGTCGTGATGTTTATTTTATCTCCAATGTCGACCCTGACGATTCAGCGGCGATCCTTGAATGCGTCGATCTTTCAAGGACTCTGGTACTGGTAGTTTCCAAAAGCGGGACCACCCTTGAAACGCTGAGCAACGAAAGTCTGGTTCGCACAGCTTTAAAAGATGCAGGGCTTGATCCCGCGCGTCAGTGCCTGGCTGTCACAGGGGAAGCAAGTCCCATGGATAATCCTGATCGCTATCTTCGTTCTTTTTATATGTATGATTATATCGGTGGTCGATTCAGTTCCACATCAATGGTTGGGGCAGTCATGCTTGGTTTTGCATTGGGGTATGAACAGGTTCTGGAGTTTCTGCAAGGGGCTTCTTTGATGGATGAGGCAGCAGGCGAAAAAGATCTTCGCAGGAACCTTCCACTGCTGCTTGCCATGCTTGGCGTCTGGAATCATAACTTTCTTGGTATGGAAACTGTGGCAATCCTCCCCTACAGTCAGGCGCTGCACAGATTTCCCGCTCATCTCCAGCAGTGTGACATGGAGTCCAATGGAAAATCGGTTCAGCGCAACTCCAGGCAGGTACAACTCAAGAGTGGGCCAATTGTCTGGGGCGAACCCGGAACCAATGGCCAACACGCTTTTTATCAGTTACTGCACCAGGGAACTGAAGATGTGGCAGTGGAGTTTATCGGCTTCAGGCAAAGCCAGCGTGAAAAAGATCTGGTAATTCAGGGGAGTAGTTCCCAGCAGAAACTTGTGGCTAATCTGCTGGCGCAGTCCATGGCTCTGGCTGTTGGCAAGGATGATGAGAATCCGAACAGGCGTTTTTCAGGAAATCGTGTGAATGTAGTGCTCATGGCAGAGCGGCTGACACCAAAAAATATGGGTGCCCTCCTTGCATTGTATGAAGCCAAAATAGTGTTTCAGGGCTTTTGCTGGAATGTGAATTCTTTTGATCAGGAAGGAGTGCAACTGGGAAAAATTCTTGCCGGCCAGGTTTTATCTGCAATGCATGATCAGGCTGCTGAAAAATCTCTGGCTGCAGCTTTTCTCAAAGCCGCAGGAATAGAGTAAATGTGTCGCTGACAAAAAAAAATGAATGTTCATTCAGTTTTCCTCTTGCTGGATTTCGTTTTTTGTTGACAAAGACCCTGTTCAGAGATATTCTCCCACGCTGAATGACTATTCAATAGTGTCCGTTTCATAGTCTGTTGTTTTTATCATTAGTGTTGGTAAGAAATCAGGCAGCCGGGACGAACGGTTTCATTTTCTGACTGTCAGTTTTTGAAGCAAACACTTTTGATGCGTATATTCTGGTAAAGGTTGAAGTATAACAGTAATTTTAAGGAGGAAAATTCATGGCAAAGCATGATACACCCCTGTTGGACGAGCTTGAAAGTGGCCCGTGGCCAAGTTTCGTTACCGACATGAAGCGCCAGGCTGAGAAAAAGCCCGAATGTTGGGATAT
>JAYEOK010000183.1:0-2649 GCA_034722915.1 Thermodesulfobacteriota bacterium
CTTCCAGTGTAGAGGTGAAAAGCGCAGGTGAGTGTTCCATTGGTAATCCTCCGTTGGTTGAATGAAGAATTACGAGTGTACTTGGTCGTGATTATTACGTCATGGCAGGCCTGCCGAAAACACACAATCGTTCGCTTCCTACGGCCATTCCCTTGTTTGTATTTTCTCTAATTTCTTTTAACAATTCTCCTTCAACTTCATGGATAAATAATTGACGATAACTTGTCTGACGTTCAGCAGAAGTTTTCCCGAGTGATAGATATTCATGATGTGGTGTGCAAAGTTTCGACTCTTTTCCCAGTCCATTTATTTGATAACTGGACCAGCGATAATCGCCAGGATCTTTTACCATATCTGCACGAATAGGGTTCAGTTCAATATATCTGTAAAGTTCCAAAAGATATTTATCTGACTGTACAAGACATGACTTAAATCGTCCTTCCCACAATGTACCGCTACGTCTGTATTCTCGATTGAAATACTGAACATACCGTCTCCCAAGGGACTGCATCATTTTGCTTAATCCCGCTTCGTTATGAGGAGTGCAAAGTAAATGGACATGGTTGGTCATCATGACCCAGGCATGAATATCTACCCTGTATTTGGCAGAATACTCTTTAAGCCACTCTATATAAGCCCAGTGGTCTTCATCAGCTACAAAACAGGCCTGCCGATTGTTTCCACGCTGAATGACATGAGTAGGTATTCCTGATGGTGAAATTCTTGGTAGTCGAGGCATTTTTTTAAACTCAATTTGATAGTTCAGCTCCCAAAGTTACTCGTTTCAAAACTGCAAAACAATTTTAATTTTACTCTGACCCCTTTTATTCGTTGGTCAGAAAAATATTTCCGGTTGGCCGGGTGACATTTACATTATCCTGAATATGTAGAGTGAGCTGAAAATCATCCCGCCAGTTCAGACCGTCAAAACCATTATCAGGCAGGACAGGATCATTAAAAAAAATACGCAATCCTTCAAAGTCACTGCGTATCCGGTCAAGCACAATAATATTGGGAGTAATCAGGAGAAAATTTCTGGCAAGTGCCGAGTCAGGCTCATAGAGTTTATGAAAAAAGCACCAGGCCAGTACCAGGCTCATCACTTTGGTTTTACCGGCTCCTGTTGCCATTTTTATAACAAAACGACTCCACGACTCGTCAAACATCCCGGCAGAAACTGCCCCGGAAGAATCGAAGCGCAGTAGATCATATTTATCCCTGGCCTGTGCCACATCATAGAGATAAACAATAGTCTCAATGGCCTCCTGCTGGGAAAAATAGTATTGAAACTGAGCCATGGAACCATCTGCCTGTGGTAAAAGATGCTGACTATGGAACCACCAGGTAAGCAAAGACAGGCTGGTATCCGAGGCACCCTCATACTTGTTATCCCGCCACTGCTGCACTTTTTTTCGTAAGACCGGCACCAGAGGCGGCATCAGTTTTTCAGAGCTGGATTCCCGCAAAACCTCATCAGCAGGGAACCAGCGCACATCAGGATCAAGAACAGCATGGGGTGAAGCCGGAAAATCAGGATGCAGTGCCATTATTTTGCCCCTCCGGGAAGTTCAAGCTGTAATTCATCGGTCAAGATACGCATTTGCTGGATGGCAATCCGGTTTAATTTGCTTAACCGTTCGTTCTGGGGCAGGCCTTCATTTATAAACAGGGCATTCAAATTTTCCAGATTGGAGAGGCAGACAAGCTGGCACACATTTGCCTCATCCCGGATATTGCCTTTTTGCTTTGGATGTTGCTGGCGCCACTGTTTGGCAGTCTGACCAAAGAGGGCAATATTTAAAACGTCTGCTTCCGAAGCATAGACATGGCTGATCTGTTGGCCGGTTAGTTCCCTGGGAATCAGATTTTCCTTAATGGCATCAGTATGAATCCGGTAGTTGATTTTTGCCAGATTGCGCCTGATATCCCAGCCCAGCTGACGATGTTCCTCATCTTTAAGCCGCTGAAACTCTTTAATCAGATAAAGTTTAAACTCCATGGATATCCAGGAGGCAAACTCAAAAGCGATATCCTTATGGGCGTATGTGCCACCATATCGTCCGGCTCTTGATACCAGGCCGACTGCATTTGTTTTACTGATCCACTGTTTGGGGCCAAGGGTAAAACTGTTTAAACCAGCCTGTTTTTTAAACCCCTCGAATTCGACGGGTTTAAAATCAGGGTTATTCAAACGCTCCCAGATCCCTAAAAACTCAATGGTGTTTCTGTTGCGCAGCCAGTTACGGATTAACTCGTTGGCACGATCAGCGTTTTTATAGCGGGCAATATCAGTGATGCAGATATAATCATCCTGATCTTTATTGAATACACCAATTTCTTTGCCCTGTACTTCCATCCTGGCCATTATTTTTTCCTCCCAGCCACAGTGATATCAACCACCTTCATAGTATCGTTACCAAAGATATCCACTACTTTCACCGCCACCTTATAGCGTCCGGCCGGGCATTCATGTTTGGCACTTTTCAGTTCAAGGGAGCGGTCTTTTTTGGTGCGGAAGGATTGCCACTCATTTTCAAAGATATAGTCACCTGTCCAGACCTCTTCAATCTCTCCGTTTTCCTCCTGCTGTACCCGGATAATCTCTTTTTTGGACTCAAAATCAAAATCAACCGACCAGTAATCTATCCA
>JAYEOK010000184.1:0-2646 GCA_034722915.1 Thermodesulfobacteriota bacterium
TAAGGTACTAACGAAGGGAGAATATAACATGTCTTATATTCTGGAAGCACTGAAAAAATCAGAAAGGGAACGACAAAGGGAGAACATTCCAGATCTTCAGGCCGATCATTCTCTGCCGCCTGTAAGGAGGGATGAACGTAAACGCCCTGCCTGGCGCCTCCCGTTAATTTTAATTCTCATTTTACTATGTTCCGGCGGCCTGTTCTGGTGGCAACAGTCCGATGATCAGGATCCTCAACTTGCTGAAAAGGCCCCGCAAGTCATTCCCACATTACCTGTACCTTCTTCTTCGGCCACTCAGGATCCGGACGTTTCAGCGAATCCTCCGGAATCTGCTGAACTGTCAGTCAAGATTAAAGAACAGATAAGCTGGGAAGTTCATCAGGCCGTTGGCCTGGTTTCGGAAAATGTCAGCCCGTTTCCTGTCGCTGTTTCTGAGGAAAATCCTGCTCCCCTTGAGGAAACAGCCCCGAGATTGGTTCCCGGGCAGGAAAACGCTGCACCTCCTCTTATGGAGGACTTACCTTTTGTAGTCCGTGCTGGAATCCCTGATCTTACATTTGCCGGTCATGTGTACGCTGATGATGCCCAAAAACGAATGATTATCATCAATAACCGGATTGTTCGTGAGGGAGATCTGATTACCAATGGCCTTTCTTTGGAGCAGATCAGTCCCAATGGAGTAGTGTTACTGTATGAAACAACCGTTTTTCGGGTAGATCTGTTTTGACGCCTTTTTTTGACCCGTTTTTGTCCTGGTTCAGCATCCAGTCCCAATCCACTCAGTTTGTGCTGACAGGGGTGTGGAGTTTTCTCTGCGGCTTGATTTTTGCCTCATTGTTTCTATGGTTTTTTTTTCAAAAACAAAAAAACAGTGCTCTTGCCAGACAGGCAGCCATGGCTGTTTTTGAAAAACGTTTTCTGGAAGATCGTATTGCCTCAGGTGAATTGATGCGCGACACCATTCGTCAGCAATGTGATCAACTGGCTGTTGAGAAAAATATACAATCCAGATTGATTACCGAACTCCAGGAGCAGGAATCACAGCAGCGAAGTGACAATGCAAGACTGCAGACACGGATAGAGCAGGATCAGTTGCACACTGCAGAGAAGCTGAGCCTGCTGAATGAGGCGCGGGAGCAGTTGCGTCTGCAGTTTGCCGAACTTGCCGCAGGAATCCTTGAAGAAAAAAGTGCCAGTTTTTCCAAAGAGAGCCAGGAAAAGTTTGAGGTTTTACTCGCTCCTTTTCATGAGCAATTATCTTCCTTCCGTAAAAAAGTTGATGATATCCATCACTCTGAAACCAGGGATCGCGCAGCCCTGCAGCGGGAAATTTCATCGCTGCGAAGTTTAAATCAACAGATGACTAATGAAGCGATCAATCTGACAAGGGCTTTAAAAGGGGATAAACGGGTTCAGGGAACATGGGGAGAACTTGTACTGGAAAGGGTTCTGGAACAATCCGCCCTGAGAAAGGGTGTAGAGTATGAAACGCAGGCAGTGTTCAGGGATTCAAAAAATCGTTTTCAGAGGCCTGATGTTATTGTTCATCTTCCGGAAGGGCGTGATATTATAATTGATTCAAAGGTTTCCCTTGTTGCCTGGGAAAGATATGTCAGCAGTGAGGATGAAAAAGAGCAGGCTGCTTTTCTCCGTTCTCATGTGAATGCCATAGGACGGCACGTTAAACTCCTGGGAGCAAAGGATTACGGGTCACTTACAGAAATACGAACCCTTGATTTTGTTCTCATGTTCATGCCGGTTGAAGCCGCCTTTCTTGCAGCTTTTCAAGCCGATGATGCCTTGTTTGCAGAGGCCATCAGCAGGAAAGTTGTTCTTGTCAGTCCCACCACTTTGCTGACTACCCTGCGGACTATTGAGAGTATCTGGCGCTATGAAAAACAGAGTCGAAATGCCAGGGAAATAGCAGCGCGGGCAGCCGCACTCTACGATAAGTTTTGTTCATTTACGGAAGATATGGAGCGTATGGGAAAACAGATGAATGCTTTTCAAAACAGCTATGAGAGTGCCATGACACGCCTGAGCCAGGGGCGGGGCAACTTGATTTCCAGGGTGGAGCGTTTCCCACAAATGGGTGTAAAGGCGAAAAAAACGATTCCCAAATCGATTATTGATCAAGCTGATTTATGATGCAGGAGAAGAAGGTAAGGCGGAAAGGGGAACGATAATTATTATTGTCTTTACATGTTCCAATAAATGATGCATAGTGTTGTCTGTAAACGTCTCTCAGGGAATGCCCTGGGTAAAGATAAGGAACGGAGCGTTAATAACTTGATAGCATAGGAATTTTCATTTTTTACGAAGCTTAAAAAATGAATACCGAACATTAAAGGACGAATATCGAATATCGAACAGGTAAGCGCAGACTCCGAGGAATGTCGAACCGCAGAAGGGGAAAGGCCCTTGATCCGTTGTTTTTTATTCCGATCGATATTCGATATTCCTTGTTCGACATTCGACATTCTCTTTTTAAAACCCGCCCGCAGGGCGTTAAGTTCATAGCATAGGAATTTTCATTTTTTACGAAGCTTAAAAAATGACTACCGAACATTAAAGGACGAATATCGAATATCGAACAGGTAAGCGCAGACTCCGAGGAATATCGAACCGCAGAAGGGGAAAGGC
>JAYEOK010000185.1:0-2646 GCA_034722915.1 Thermodesulfobacteriota bacterium
TTCCACTTCAACGCATACGACTATAGACCAGCCAGATTCCACCACAGACAATGCAGATTCCGCCAATCCAGGTAGCAGGTGCTGGAATCTCGCCCCAGAAAAAATATCCGAAAACCACGGAAAGGATTACAGAGGCATAGCTTGACGCTGCGATTGCAGGTGCCTTGTCATAGCGGTAAGCCATGGTCAGCAAATACTGCCCGGAGCTTGCAAAAAATGAAATTCCACTTATTACCCCCCACTGCTGCCAGCTCGGCATCTGAAACGACCTGTAACACAATAAGCCACTGACAAGGGCCAGAATCACTGTAAAATTAAAGACGATCACACCAGGGTCATCAGTACGGCCAAGTCTTCTCACCATGAGATGAGCGATGGCCGCGCATAAAGCAGCTAAAAGAGCAACCCAGGCAGCAATACTCCAATCCAGTCCCGGGCGCATAATAAAAAGAGAACCTGCCAGACCGCAGAGAATTGCAACCCAAGCCTCTTTGGGAGCCCGTTCTGCCACAATAAAAGGAGCAAGCAGAGCAAGAAACAGTGGCTGCATGCGGCCAAGGAAAACACAATCAGCCAGCGGCATGTTGGTTAAAGCATAATAAAAACAGAACATGGCAACAGTGCCAAAGAGTGCACGCAACAGTAAAACCTCCCAGGCCCGCGTCACCAAAGGTTTTCCTCTTTTGATCAAAGCAGCTAAGAGAAAGGGTATAGCAAGGGATGCACGGAGAAACATAAGCTCAGTCAGTGGTATGGCATCTCCCATTGCCTTGACCAGTGTCGACATGGTCACAAAACAGGTAGACGCACAGAACATAAGCAAAATACCTGTTATTTTTTTATCTCCGACATTCATCATAGCTCCTTCATCCCTTTCTACCCGGTTTATGAAAAATAATAAATTGCCATCATGAAAAGAACTCTCTATGATTACAGCAGTACATTTGAAATCGAAGAACACCTGCTGAATGATACTTTGAAGGAATCAAATATGGTTGACACAAGAGAAGAACTGAAAAAATTAATTGCGGAACGAGCCTATAAAGAGGGGGGTCACTTTCGAACGCCTTCCGGGATCCTTACAAATTATTTTGATTTTTTCAAAATATCCCTTAAACATCAGGGTATTAAACTGACAGGATCACTCGTCTACGAGGAAATAAAGGATTTAAATATCTGCGCCCTTGGCGGGCCTGGCCATCCTATTTCCTCTGTGGTCTGCAGAGCAGCCTTTCTTAAAGAAATCGGAGTGTTTTATATCCGTGACTCCATGAGAAAGGAAGGAAATCTCTCAGAACCCAAGTGGATTGAGTCCCGGATTAAAGCTGGTGACCGGGTTGCACTGGTTGGAGATGTGGTTGCAACCGGCAGTCAACTCATACGTGCATTGGAAGAGGTAATCCAATTTGGTGCTTTCATTGTTAAAATTATAATTGTCGTTGATATTCTTGACGGAAATGGAGTTGAAAATATTGTAAAATTTACACGACTCAACCAGATGGACAACTGTCCGGTTAAAGCACTCTATACTCGAAATGAAATTCTGGGAGCCAACTCATGAGTACCTCAGTCCCTTCATTTCCCATCACTCTCTTTTCCTTTGGCTATAAGTATGGCCCGCCCCAGGATGTTAATTTACTCTTTGACGTGCGTTTCCTGGCCAACCCTTTTCACGTCGAGAACCTAAGATCCTTTACCGGCCTCGAACCACGTATTGCCAATTTTGTTTTGCAAAATAATCCTGGAAAAGAATGCCTGCTGCATCTGCACAGGGTGACACTATTTCTTGCTGAACAGCTCCGCACCAGCAAAAAAGAAGAGTTGCGGATCGCTATCGGCTGCACCGGTGGGCATCACCGCTCTGTTGCAGTTACCGAGGCCCTTGCCAGAATGCTCACCAAAGATTTCGAGGAGCTGACACACTTTCACAGAGACATAAAAAAAGAGAGCCACTGATTTCTGATTGCATACGAATGCAGGCCGGAACCCTCAGACAAGCACCCAGGCAAGCCCAAAGGCAAGGATACCACAGACAAGCAGGCCGAAAAGATACTGCAGGGGATTGATAAACAGGATGGGTAAGGTGCCGATAGCCAACAGGCCAAAGATGCCCCGCCCCATGGAGTTGACTCGCTTTTTTTGATCCAGATCTTCATCCATCTTGCTACACCTTTGGGCCAGCTGACGATGTTAATTTGCTGATGCTCTTTCTTTAATGATTTATGAAATCATGACCCTGTCCAATAATAACAAAAATATTTAGCTTGTAAACACTGCACAAAAAAACCTCCTGTTTATCATTTTCGACAAACAGGAGGTTATAAAAGTAAGTACTTTTTTTTGCTATTTCTTCACTGTAACCTTTGCTGGAACCTTGTTTACATATTTAAAGAAGACTGGGAAGGCAACAAAGAAGGCAACACAGATCAGATATTCAATACCCTTGATGTGTGTATAATAATCAACCAGAGTGTGCAGGGGTTTAACCATTCCGATTGCGGCCATGTACTGTCCAGCCAGTGCGCTTACAGACCAACCGGTACTTGAAAGGGCACTGATAAGGGTAGCACCTACCCAAAGACACATTACTGAACCTGCTGCTAAGATTATTCTACCTGTTGTTTTTGAAGTTTTTGCTGCCATTGT
>JAYEOK010000186.1:0-11211 GCA_034722915.1 Thermodesulfobacteriota bacterium
AAGAGTCCCCTTTTTTTTCTTTACATCCTTCCAGGTTTCAACATCAAAATTAAGAGCCACAATTCCGCAGGTTGGCATATTGGGTATACGCAGGTCTCCAAGAATATTTGCAAGCATGGTAATACCAGAATGGTGACCGACCATGATTGCCCGATCAAATCGGTCATCAAGAGAGTGGATACAGGTTATCAGGTCTTCAGGAGCAGCGCCGTATATTGCATCCATATACACAATCCGTTTTTTGGGATAGTCAATCTCTTTTGCCAAGAGTAGAGCTGTTTTTTTAGCTCTTTTGGCTGGGCTGGACACAATCAGATCCGGGATAATTTCAAGTATTACCAGCATTTTACCCATTCGTGGCGCATTTTTTGTCCCGCGTTTATTCAGGGGACGGTCAAAATCAGCAAGGCTTGAGTCTTTCCAGCTTGACTTGGCATGCCGGCAAATTAATAGCTGTTTCATTATTGCCTCCGTTAGGAACGTACACGAAATAACTTGAACAAATTAATGTCCTTTTGTCCGTCTTCTGCGTTGCTCGTTGATCACATAGCCCGCTATGCTCCTGCCTCGCGTCTTGAATACGAAAAAAATGCCTATTAATTTTTGTTCAACTTATTTCGTTCCCGTTCCTTAGTTGAATAGTTTGTTAAACAGGGCAACATTTTTCTTGTTGCTGAACCGGTTAAAAGTTAAGAAAAAATCATCTCGTACCCGGTGCTGTTCATGATAGAGATTTGTCAGCAAGCCACCAATAGCCGTGGCAAGCTCAAAATTTTTCCGAGATCCTGGCCGCAATCCATCCAGATAGTTGTGCAGCATGTCCTGCTGCACGGAAAGGTCATTGAAAGTGCCAAGGTTGTTTTGTAACTGTTTGAGTTGTTTGATGATTTTGTTCATGGCGTCCTTCTCAAAAAGGGAAGCGAAGAATTCCAGACTGTAGCGCAGCTTTTTTCCCTGGATACGAAGGCGGTGCAGATTTTCGTCCGGAGTTGCCGGAGTAATCACCATACCGTCTTTCATGATTTTTTTATAGCGACGAAAAATAATTTTACAGGCAAGATCAATCACCGGCACATCAGCATCGGCAGCAGATGCCTCATCCTCCTCCAGATATTGTCTCCACTTGTCTATGATTTGCTTATAACGTGAGCCCTTGAGTGCTCTGGCCAGCTTTTTTTGTTCTCCAGTCCGACGTCTGGCAAGATCCGTGAAAAACGTATGCAGAGCCGCCTGCAGGGTGGGAGGCAGCCTGGATTTGTAATTTTCCTCATAGAGCAGGTAAACATCAAGGTCACGAGTGGGGCCGGTTATGCTGCCAAGGTGAGCAAATTCACCCTTGAAGTGGTCGGTAACTTCAGGAGGAAGGACATGTTTTATCTGAGTAAGCCCCGAACGGGTTCTGCGTATTGCAACCCGGAAATCATGGAGAAATTCCGAGTCAAGATCCTTGAGTATTCCCTCTTCATTGCAAAGCATGGTGGTAAGCAGCTGTTTATAAATTGCTACCGCAGCCTGTCTGGCTGTGAGGTTCGGATCCAGCTGAATCGAAAATTTTGAATTGTAATCATCCGGAACACGACCGCTGCTTTGCAGTCCTTCTTTAAAGTCATATCGGGGAGAAGCTTGATCGACAATACCATGGGAATGCAGGAGATTACGAATGGATTGTTTCTGTTTGTCATAGCCGCGAATTCCCTGCAGTTTCACGGTACGCAGAACGTTCTCTGTTCCATTCACCTGGTGACACTCAAAAAACAGGATGCCAACGGTTTTGGCATCCTTATTCAAGACACGGATTGGGGTCGTGGCTGATTTCAGCGTCGCCAGCGGTAATAATGCTCTGACGTCCATCACTGACTCGAGCGAGGTGCGCAGTAGACCTGCAGGGAAATCCCAGGAGAAAATATTTTGACCGGGGTCTGGGCCGTTGGTCAATTTTATAGTTTCCTTGCTGTCATTCCGCGTCAGGAGCCACATATTTGTCGAATGTTGAAGGTGAAAACCACGCCGGTGCAGTCGCCAGTCAAAGGTATCAAAGTAGGTGAAAGTTCCTTCTTGCGGTTGTCCAAGTTCAAAAGTAAATTTTGAAGCCACCGCATCTATCAGCGATTTAAGCTGTATGGATTGGGGTAGATACCAGACATCGTGCTCCCGTTCCTTCATTTAGTTTTCTCCTGATCGGTTTTTTCGGAGTTCAGTTATACTCGTTTTTGAGAGTGGCATGGCAACGCTGCTAATTTTATATGATTTCAGCACTTGATATTCCCGACTGAGTTGATAGTGACAGTCTGATTGTAGATTGCAAATACAACAACTGAAAGAACAATAACACTTTTCTTTGGCTGCGAGCTGATAAAAATAATTATTTTGTAGAATGTATAGAAAAAGTAGTCTTACTAAGATAATAGGATTAGAATTGAAAACAAGAAACTTTTCGTAAATAAACTGAAATATGCAATCGAAAATAATTACCATGAAAAGTACATTGCAAATCCGAGGAATACTGTTGCTATGGCTTGTTTTACCTGTTTTTTTGTTAACGGTTGTAGCATGCGACAAACGATCGTTTGAACGATAGAGCACATGCCTGAAAAGTACGTTTCTCCCGGGGTTCATATCCGTCTTGTTTTGACCATGATATTTTGGGGAGGAACTTTCGTTGCCGGGCGTATGCTGGCTGAGGAACTTCATCCTCAGAACGCCGCTTCATTTCGCTTTATATTTGCCTCCCTGATGCTTTTGACAGTAATCTTCATTCGAGGTAAGTCTCTTCCCCGTATCAACGGGAAACAGTGGAGAGCCATGGGGTTGCTGGGGTTGACCGGGGTTTTTTCCTATAACATCTTCTTTTTTACCGGGCTGCAGACAGTGGAGGCTGGACGAGCTTCCAGGATCATTGCTGTTAATCCTGTGATTACTGCTTTTCCGGCAGTACTTTTTTTCAGTTTGGAAGCCTGCTCCTCGGAGAACGTCTGGAGAGCTCACCCCTGTTTGGTGGTGCGCTGGTTTTATCAGGCCTGTACCTCATCAATCGCAGGTTTTCCCACTCTCACAAATAAGGATAGAGAATAAAAGAATTACGAAGAAAAGATCGTGCTATCACGGAAGAGGAAGCAGATGAAGAGTTTTCACCCTAACACCGGTAAACGGTAAGTGAGGCCGGCATAAGTGCCTTGTTGGTATATCCAACTTGCTAACGTTAAACGAACTTTTCATTTTCTTGTTTTTTATGACAGCTTTTGAGGAATAAGGCACTAAAGGGCACTCTTTTTTAGTACCCTCTTGGGGGGTATAAATACGACGCCATCAAAATCAGCATCAATACGTTAACCGGGAAGGCGCATTAAATTAATTGTTCAACGGCAGTAATTCATGAAAATATTTTCTGATCGTTTTCATACATTTTTTTTATGTATTTTGACTGTCACACTGGTCTCCGGGTGCTTTTATAAAGTGCCTGAACCGATACAGGAAAGTTCTCCTTCTTTTCCGGAAAACTGGATAAACAGTCATCTCGGTGAACCGGTTTCAGGGATCTGGTTACCTGTTGAATGCCGTACGCTCCTCATGCAACTTATAGATGAAGGAATCCTGAATAATCAGCAACTGAAAGCTCAGGCTGCACGTGTTGATATGGCAGTGGAGAGTGCTGTGTTTGCAGGGGCTGATGCCAGTCCTCAGCTGTCTGCCTTTCTGCAGGGCGGTCGACATCGAAGTCAATCGACTCAAGACAGTTTTGGTGTGGGGCTTGATCTCAGCTGGGAACTTGATATTTTGGGAAAACTGGATGATCGCGAGCAGGCAGCACTCTTTGAGGCCGCGATGAGCGTGGAGAACTGGAGGGAAACCCGCCTGAGCCTGGTCGCTGGAATAGCAGGGCAGTGGTTTACGCTCCTTGAAAATTACCAGCAGGTAGCACTTATCCGGAAAAGAGAGCGGAATCTCAGTAAAACTCTGCAAATCATCGAAGAAGGGTATACGATGGGGTTGAGTTCCTCTCTGGATCTTCATCTGGCCAGAGCCGATTTTTCAGCTACCCTTGCAAGGGTTGAAGCCAGACAACAGGAGATGCGAACCCAGGTTCGAAGAATGGAATATTTACTTGGCAGGTATCCTGAAACAGAGCTTGTTGCTGCAGGAACACTGCCTCGGGAAATGGCTGAAATTCCTGTCGGAATTCCAGCAAATATTCTTACTCGTCGCCCGGATATTCTTGCTGCCGGCCATACATTGGCTGCTGCCAACCTGAGAGTAGCTGAGGCCTATAAAAATCGTTTTCCCAGTCTCCGTCTCACAGGAAGCTATGGGAGCAGCACAGATGCTCTGGGCCAGCTTCTAACCGGCAAGTCTGTTGTCTGGTCGCTTTTTGCAGGCCTGACAACGCCCCTCCTTGATGGTGGGCGATTGGCGGCATTACAGGATAAAAATATGGCCAGGGCCAGAGAAACTGCTGCACTCTATACCGATACCGTTCTGCTGGCTTTTGGGGAAGTTGAAAATAGCCTTGAGGCTGAACAGCGTCTGAAACAGCAGCAACATTTGCTTGAACGTGCAGCAGCTGATTCATCTCATGCTGAGGATCTTGCCTTTGAACAGTACCAGAATGGTCTCGTGGATTTTGTAACGGTTCTGGAGTCTGAACGCCGTGCCTTTGACGCAAAAAGTACTGTGATCGCCATATACAACGAACGTATGCAGAATCGCATCCGGCTCTTTCTAGCCCTTGGGGGCGATTTTCCACCTACAGAAAACGAGCCTCCATTCCTCCACTTACCATAGTTTCCCATGGCAGAAAACACTCCCTCAAAACGTCCCGTCAGGAAAATTGTTACTATGCTCCTGCCTCTTTTTATACTGGTAATCGCCACTCTTATAGGCAGATATTTTTTTCTTAATCCACCAGTTGAAAAAAAAAGAAATGCCCAGAAACGACCAGTCATAAGTGTAGAAACACTGACTCTGGAACCGCAGGAGTACCAGGTGAAAATCCATGCTTTCGGGACAGTACAGCCGGGAAGTAAAGGTTCTGTCGTGAGTCAGATACAAGGTGTTATCACAGAGCTTGGTCACAATATTCAGGCGGGTTCTTTTTTCAGTAAGGGTGACCTGTTCTTTAAAATTGATGATCGTGACTATCTGGCTGCGCTTAAAATTACCGAGGCATCTCTCAGTGAAGCCTCGGCAAAGCTTGTTGAAGAGGAAGCAAGATCCGATCAGGCACTGCGCAACTGGCAACGTCTTGGCAAAGGGGCCGAGGCCACTGATCTTGTTCTTCGTAAGCCTTACCTGGCAACAGCCCAGGCTGCTGTCCTCAGTGCTGAAGCGAAAAAAGAGCAGGCACAACTGGCTCTGGAGCGTACCCGTATCCTGGCGCCTTATACAGGCCGTGTACTTGAAAAGATTGTGGATATCGGACAATTTGTAAGTGTGGGAAGCAGACTGGCAGAGATCTATGCAACCCATAATTTTGAGGTTCGAATTCCACTGAACAGGCGTCAGCAGGAACTCCTGGACTTGCCGGAACAGTCCTCAACTTCCTCTTCATTGCCAGGGCCGGAAGTCGAAATAAGTAGCGGACAGGGAGCAAAAGAGAAAAAATGGCAGGGGCGGGTTTTAAGAACTGAGGCCATTCTTGATCCAAAGAATCAGCAGTTATTTGTGGTTGTGCGTATTATTCAATCGTTTCCTCAGCAGGAAAGCAGCAATCAACTGCCTGAAATAGGTCAATTTGTACGGGTTGCAATTCAGGGGAAAATTTTTAACAAGGTTTTTCTTATTCCTTCTCACACCCTTTATACCAACAACGAAGTGATCATTTTTCATGACGGAAAACTTGCAAGACGCCAGGTCGATGTCATCAACAGGGGTGAACAATATACTGTCGTTGGCTCAGGCCTTGTGCCGGGAGAACAACTGGTAACAACTCCACTGGGAGCTATCATCACTGGAACTGAAGCCGAGCAGGTGGGCCGGAAAAAGAGAGAGCACTGATGCACAAACTCATCGAGTGGTTTGTCCGAAATCATGTGGCCGCAAATCTCCTCATGATTCTCATCATTTTTCTAGGATTTCGCGCAACCATTGTCTCTATTCCCCTTGAGGTCTTTCCTGCCTTTGAACTGGATGTTGTCAATGTTCAGGTGACACTTCCCGGGGCAACCCCGGAAGAGGCGGAAGAGAGCCTTGCCGTGCGCATAGAAGAAGCTGTCTACGATCTGGAAGGCATTGAACAGCTGATTTCCAGATCCTCGGAAGGCGGTACCACGGTATCAGTGGAGGTGGATGCTCAGTATGATCTTCGTGAATTACTGAGTGATATAAAGACCCGGGTGGATGCAATCAATACCTTCCCTGCTGATGCTGAACGTCCTCTTGTCAGCCAGGCGCAACGGAAGCGTGAGGTGATCAGCGTGGTTTTGTCAGGAGAGGTGGATGAAAAAGAGTTGCGCTCGCTTGGAACGAAAATACGGGACGAACTTCTCCTCCTTCCCGGGATCACCCAGGTTTTTCTTGAATCAGTACCTCCCTTTGAAATATCCATAGAGATTTCAGAACAGACCCTTCGCCGTTACAACCTGACCATGGCCCAGGTTGCCGCTGCAGTAAAACAGAGTTCGATAGACCTTTCCGGTGGTGTCATCAAGACCATGGGGGGAGAGATTCTGTTGCGCTCAAAGGGACAGGCCTACTCAACCGAAGAGTTTGCCGCCATTGCCGTTCGTACCCCAAATGATGGCACCCGCCTTCTTTTAGGGGATATTGCGACCATTAGAGATGGGTTTGATCAGACACCCATTAAAGTTCGCTTTAATAAACAAAATGCACTTCTCATCGAGGTGTACCGCATTGGTGGACAGAATGCCATCCAGGTTGCAAAACAGATAAAAACATACATTGAAGACAAACGTCCAGGCCTGCCGTCCGGTATCCACATTAATTATTGGAAGGATCGCTCACGTATCATCAAGGCCCGTCTTCAAACCCTGGCCAACAGCGCTATGCAGGGAGGTCTGCTGGTGGCTGTCCTCCTTTCCCTTTTCCTTCGTCCGGCCATTGCCTTCTGGGTCTGTATTGGTATCCCTGTGAGTTTTTTAGGTGGGCTATGGGCCATGTCCTATCAGGGCGTGACCCTCAACCTTATCTCACTTTTTGCCTTTATCACAGTACTTGGTATTCTGGTGGATGATGCCATTGTAACAGGGGAAAATATTTACACCCATTTACAAAAAGGAACAGATCCTCTGCAAGCTGCGATAACCGGGACAAAAGAGGTCTCTATCCCGGTAACCTTTGGCGTGTTAACCACCATGGCTGCCTTTTATCCCCTGACCATGATTGAAGGTGTCCGGGGACAGATTTTTGCTCAGATACCGGCCATTGTGATTCCTGTCCTCTTTTTTTCTCTGGTTGAATCCAAATTAATCCTTCCTGCCCATCTTAAGCATCTTAAACGTCAGAAACAGGAAAGTATCGGTATCTTTTCCAGATTGCAGCAAAGCATTGCGACTGGTTTTGAACAGGCTGTTTTTCGTTTTTATCGCCCTTTCCTTGATCGTTGCCTGAGAACGCCCTTGCTGACCCTTGCCCTTGCCCTTGCTACCTTGATTGTCGTGTTTTCCGTAGTCTTCAGTGGTTGGACACGGTTTGTTTTTTTTCCACGGGTGCCCAGCGAAACAGTGCGGGTGAACCTCACCATGCCTGCCGGTACGGCCTTTCACATCACAGACAGTGCAATCGAACACATCGTCAGCCAGGCAGGTAAGCTCAGGAAAAAATACAGTGACCCGGCAAGTGGCAAAAGTGTAATCAAAAATATCCTCTCCACCACCGGCTCAGCAGGTGGTTCTTCTTCAGGTCAGACCAACAGGGGCAGGGTGCTCCTGGAACTTGAACCACCTGAAACCCGTCTTGTTGAAATTAAAAGTACTGAACTGGTAAGAGAATGGCGGAAAATGATCGGTCCTATCGCCGGTATGGAAAGTCTGACCATGCGGGCTGAAATCGGCAGGGGAGGCTCCCCCATTGATGTGCAGCTCACCGGACAGGAATTCTCCAAGCTGAAACAGGTTGCGACAAATGTTAAGAAGAAACTCTCCGAGTTTCCGGCAGTTTTTGATATTGAAGACAGTCTTGCCCGGGGAAAACAGGAGTTACAGCTGCAGATAAAACCTGAGGCTCAGGCGCTTGGTCTCAGCCTGTCTGATCTGGCTGTACAGGTGCGTCAGGCCTTTTTTGGATATGAAGTGCAACGTATCTTAAGGGGACGGGATGACGTACGAGTCTATATCCGCTACCCGGAAGAGGAGAGGAATTCTCTTTATAATCTGGATTCCATGCTCATTCGCACCGCAGAGGGCGCTGAAGTTCCTTTTAACGAAGTTGCAGATCTGCTTGCCAGCCAGAGCCCGTCAAGGATTACCCGAATTGATCAGCGCAGATCCCTGAATATTACGGCGGATGTGGATAAGCAAAAAGCTAATATAGAGGCCATAAAGCGGGATATTATCCGTTCCATGGATGAACTTCTCTTGCGTTTTCCAAGCATTCGCTACACCATTGAGGGTGAGGCAAAAGAGCAGCGCCAGTCTTTTAAGGGGCTGAAAAGTGGTTTAATCCTGGTGCTTTTTGTTATTTACGGACTTCTGGCAATCCCGTTTCGCTCCTATAGCCAACCGCTCATTGTCATGTCTATGATTCCGTTTGGGGCAGTCGGCGCTGTTGCCGGCCACTGGCTCATGGGTAAGCCACTGACCATCATGAGTCTTATGGGTATGCTTGCCCTCACAGGCGTTGTGGTCAATGACAGTCTGGTATTGGTGGATTATATAAACCGAAAGAGACGGGAGGGCATAGAGTTAGTTACAGCAGTGAGCCAGGCGGGAGTGGCCAGGTTCAGGGCTGTGGTGCTCACGTCTCTTACCACCTTTGCAGGCCTCACCCCATTGATATTTGAAAAATCAACACAGGCACAATTTCTGATTCCCATGGCGATTTCCCTTGGCTTCGGGATTATGTTTGCCACAATCTGTACTCTAGTGCTGCTCCCGGTGAATTATCTGCTTTTTACCAGATTCGGACAGGTGGTGAGCAGGCTGTATAGTGGGTGATAGAAATTCCAGAATCAATTGTTATCTTGGCATCTGTTAGTTTTCAGAGAATAATCTTGATTTTCTGCAAGTGGTTTTGTACTTGATGTTAGGAGTGGTCAGAGGGAGTAGTATTATTGTAATGGTGTGCTCTTGTTCCTTCCGCTTGCTCGCTGGAAAAGTAACTCTTTATCAGTGAGATAACATGTTTTTCACGTGAAAACTTTAATCAGAGTTCATTGAGACTCAGAAAAATGAAAATTTTACTCATATATCCTTACTGCCTCGAAGATCGAATTCACGCGGAAAATGTTGAGAGCATGCCGATCGGCATATATTATGTCGCGTCCTTTTTAAAGGAAAAAGGGTATGACGTGGAGATTCTCAACTGGCAGAAGCTCGGCCGGTCCCCTGAAGAGATAAGGGCCGTACTTGTCGAAAGAGAATACGATATTATCGGTTTTTCCATTTTGCAGGCAAATCGTTGGGGCGGCATTGAAATAGCAAGGGTTGCCAAACAGCTTTCCCCTGATGTGAAAATTGTTTTTGGCGGTATTACACCGACGTTTCTCTGGAAACATTTTCTCACCCACTTTGCGGAAATTGACTACGTTGTTTGTGGAGAAGGGGAAGTTACATTTCTAAAGCTGATAGAGTGTCTTGAAAAAGAAGAATTTGAAAAAATCAGCACTATCCACGGGATTGCCTATCGAAAAGGAAAGACGCCGGTAAGAAATCCGGATGCGGAACTCGTACGCGATCTGGACGAACTGCCCAATCCCGCGAAATATTATACCTTTGAGCATTTGGCTTTAACACGGGGCTGCCCTGGAAACTGCACATTTTGCGGATCGCCGAAGTACTGGGGGCAGAGGGTAAGATTTCACTCGGCCAGTTATTTTGTCGATCAGCTTGAGTTCCAATACAAAAGGGGCATTAGCTTTTTTCTCATTTCTGACGATACCTTTACATTTAAAAAAGAAAAGGTGATTGAGATCTGCAGGCAGATCCTGGAACGAGGACTCAACATAATCTGGTTTGCGATATCAAGGGTCAATTTTATAACTGAAGAGGTTGTCTACTGGATGCGAAAAGCGGGGTGCATCCAGATCAGTTTTGGTGTGGAAAGCGGTTCTGCCAAAATTAGAAACGTCTTGAACAAAAAGACATCAAATGAGCAAATCATACATGCGTTCAGGACCACGCTCTCTTACGGTATAATGCCCCGGGCATATATTATCTTTGGATCTCCTGGTGAAACCAGAGAGACGATTCAGGAAAGTATTGACCTGATTAACGAGATCAAGCCTCTTGTGGTTGTTTTCCATGTCCTTGTCGTGTTTCCGGGCACAGCACTGTATTTGGATTTTAAGAAAAAGTTCAATGTTTCAGATGATATGTGGCTTGATCCTATTGAAGATTTCATGTACTTTGAAACCGACAAACGTCTGTCTCTGGAAGATATCAAAACGTATAAAAATATGCTGCATGCCGGTTTTTTTAAAAATCTTTCTTCTTTTGTGGATGCAATTGATCTGGTCGATAAACCGGAATTATACCCCATGCATGCCGATTTTTACTCACGGCTTGCCATATCCTTTGATTCTGGTGAATATTCGGAAGTGGAAGCGCTTGGCGACAGAAGGGGAATTGCGGAAAAGCTGTATCGGAAAGCACTGGAATACCACCCGATTTCCCGCGCTTTTCTCGGGCTGGGTATGATCCGGCAGAAAAACAGGGACTTTGCAAAATCCATAGAAACGCTTACAGAAGGGATAAAACATTTTCCTGATGACGAGCAGATAAATCTCTGCCAGGGCATAAACTACATGAATCTGGGTCAATTCGAGAAGGCTCTTTCGTTTCTCCTGAAATTCCAGGAGTCTAAACAGGTCTTAAATTACATCGCTGCCTGTTACAGGGGATTGAATGATCGTGAGAACGAAGCGGTAATTTTGAAAAAATTAACTTAATAACAGAGACTGATATAATGGTTAACTCGCCAGGGAGAACCTTTGCAAGTTTTTCTCATAAATATCGCCCAAACATGTGATTACTTACTTCTGCAGCACCTCTGACCACTGACATTTCGATACATATTAAACTGTAAAATTACAAGTCCTGT
>JAYEOK010000187.1:0-33823 GCA_034722915.1 Thermodesulfobacteriota bacterium
ACCTGATGTTCGGGCTTACCCCGATTCGTTGCAGGATGTTTATGTCCCGCGACGAGGTCCTGAATATAATCAATCAAATTGTTTGTGTCAATATTTTAATTGCACCAATTTGACGTTTATTGAAAGAAAGATTGAAGCATTCTCCCTCACTCAGCGACCGCGGCAAACTACTCAATCGGGAGGACGATGTCAATGAGAAATGTAAATTAAATAAGAGGTGATTTGGATTTTTGTATAACACACCGTTTCGTCGAATTTTTTTTCCATACTACTTCGGAGAAACTATAATAAAAAAAAGGTAGGTGGAGACTCAGATAAAAACTTTACGACAACGCGCAAGTTCAGAAAGAAGGGAGGTGGAATAATTATAGAAAAAACAATAAAAAAAGCGCCGTTAGGATTACCCCTAAGACGCTTTTTTATGAGCTTACGGTAATGATTCAGTAATTATTTTCTTTTCCGGATAACCTTAATATAATCTTTTGTTAGTGAAGGATGGCCGCTAATAACTTTTGAAGCTGCTTTGGACAATGAGTCGGTAAGGAATTCTCCAGCCTGAGCGTAGGTCATTTCTTTGGCTACGGCCTCGTTTACTAATGCAACAAATTGTTTCTCATCGTTTTTATTATTAAAGTAGGCAAGGAGTTTATGTTCAGGTTTGTTGGTCTCAGCACCTTTCTTTTCAGGTTGAGTAGCAAGGGCCTTAATGGCTTCCTGCATCTCTTTCAGTTCATTTTTCATTCCGTTGACTGTTGTATCCAGTTTTTTCTGGATTTCATCACCTTTATCTTCTCCCTCGCCGGGAAGAGATGAAAGTGTAGTTTCAAGTTCTGAAAGTTTGTCACTTAGAGGTTTGATTGAATTTTGAAGGGTAGTGATCTCACCAGTAAGTTTTTTGGCTGAATCATCGATGGCACTAGTTGTTGCCTTGTCTTGAAGTTCTTCCTCAATGGTTGCAGCTTTGCTATCCAGTTTACTCATTTCAGTGGTAACATCAGCTACTGAAGAGGAAACTGAGTTGAGAGTTTGCTCAAGGGTGGTAACACTGCTCTGAAGTTCGGAAAGCTGATTGTTGAGTTTATCCTGATTACTACGTAGAGGATTCAGGTCTTCATCATTTATTGCTACAGCAACGGTTTCAGTGGTGGTTGAACATTTTGAACTACATGGAATATTTAATGCTTTTGAAGAATCAGCAAGTTTGCTTTTAAATTCAGCATAGGTTTTTTTACAAACCTCTTTATCGTACATGTAAAGAATTCCAAAGTAGATCCCGAACATTACAATGACGCTGACGGCAACGGCAAAGATTAAGCCTAGCAGAAAGAGAATGCCGGAGAAAATGGAACCGATGGTGCCGGCAATACCACCGGAATCTCCAACAGCAAATGCGTAAATAAAGAAAATACAGAGTACCATAAAGATACCTGATTTATTAAGGGCTGATTGTAACTCTTGGTTTTTCATGAATTGCTCCTCCGTGAATATCTTAAGATTGACAAAAAAGGTATATGCTTTAAAAAAAAATAAAGCAATATATTGATAATACAGTAAAAAACAGATTGTTTTTGGAATCAGTTTTACCAGATTAATAAAAAATATTTTTTTGAGTGAAAAAAACTCAATTTAACAATGAATTATACACGATTTATCCAAAACTGAGAAGAAAAACAGGATATAAAAAATAAACTGAGATAGAGGACAAAAAAAAGAGCCCTGTGAGGACGTCACAGGGCTCATTGAACTCAATATTGTAACGGTTTTATTTACATAATCGTTTGTACAACTGTCGATGCATAGTCTACAAAAAATTGTGGCTGTATACCCATGATGACGATGACAGCTAGTAGAAAAACAGAGGTGATATTGGTCAGCATTGAAGGGCTGACTATCGAACGTTCTTCTGAATCGCTACAGTAGGTAACGCGAACTACCGAAAGGTAGTAATAGATAGCAATGGCTGTGTTGATGGCTGCAAGAATAACAACAATCAGATACCCTTCTTTCAGTGCTCCTGTCAGCAGCATGAATTTTCCCATGAAGCCTACAAAAGGTGGAATTCCTGCAAGGGCAAAAAGTCCGACTGCCAGGGTAAAGGCCATTATTGGTGACCGTTTATGAAGACCGGAGAGATCATCAATTGCAACATTTTCACCATTTTCAGAAACAGTACAGATAACAAGAAAACATGCAAGATTCATGACTACATAGCCAATAATGTAATACATTGCATTGGCATATCCGGTGATTTGGAAGGTGAGGATACCTAAAAGGACAAATCCAGCATGGGCAATGCCGGAGAATCCGAGCATACGTTTGACGTCTGTCTGAACGAGTGCTGAAAGATTTCCATAAAACATGGAAGCTAAAGAACACACGATAAGTACATTAAGAATAACTTGTCCATCTCCACTGATAAGGCTTACCAGGCGAATAAGTAGGGCAACGGCAGCAAGTTTTGGAACAGAGGCAATAAATGCTGTAGTTTCATTTGAAGCACCTTCATATACATCCGGTACCCAGAAGTGAAAGGGGAATATAGCAAGCTTGTAGAAGAATCCGGCTAGAACCATGGTCATGGCAATAACAGCTGCTGGCTGATTCCAGATAACAGAGAGCCCTTTAATAACAGTCGAGAGTTCTGTGGATCCGGTCAGACCATACATATAACTCATACCAAAGAGCATAAAGCCTGTTGCAGTAACACCAAAGAGCAGGTATTTGATTCCAGCTTCCATCTGAAAACGAAATTTACCTTCGTCATCACGCATTGGAACCATAATGTAAACAGCAAAAGATGAGAGCTCCAATGAGACAAAGATTGCGAGAAGTTCAACACTGGAAACAAGCATCATGAGTCCTAAGACACTCATAAATAGAAAAAGATAATATTCAGGGTGGACTTTTTCTGAGATTCCTTTCAGCTTTTGCCCAAAGAGAAGAACAAGCAGCATAGCACCGGCAATCAATGTCTTGAAAACCTGTGAAAAAAGGTCAACCTGATAGGCATTGAAAAAGAGCTTACCCTCTTGGCTATAGCTGAGAAGAGTAGCGCCAAAGACAGCAGCACCGAGTCCTATGGCGATGTCTCTTGTTGTGGCAGCATTGGTTTTACCAAGACTGACAATAAATATGATAAGGCCTGCACCCAACAGTATTAACTCAGGGAGAAATTGCATTTGTATTACCTTCTGCAGATTGTTGAGGTTGAACTCTATTAATGGATAATTAATTCTGTCACTGCCACAGCCTGACTTTGAAAACCATGGTAGTTATTCAGCAGATTATCTACACTGACGTGGATAATGTCTATAAAGGGCTGCGCTCCAAGTCCTATCCAGAATACGAAGAAAAGAAAGGGCGCTAATGTCACAATCTCACGAACGTTAAGATCCTTAATCCAGGATTGATCAGGATTATCAGTTCCACCCCAGACGATTTTCTGTAACATTCGAAGCATATATGCAGCAGCGAGAACTGCACCTGGAATAGCAGCAAGAGCAAGTGGGATAGAGTATTCAAATGTCCCGGCCAGGATCATAAATTCACCGACAAAACTGTTTGTTGCTGGAAATCCAAACGATGACAGGGAGAAGAATGTTAAAAAGGTGACGTATATTGGCATATGTTTACCAACGCCTGTTGCATCACGAAGTTCTCGTGAATGGGTACGTTCATAGATCATTCCGATACAGAGAAAGAGTGCACCAGTGGTGATACCGTGATTAATCATCTGTAGGATTGCACCTTCGACACCAGCTGTGTTGAGAACAAAAATACCGAGTGTTACAAAACCCATATGCCCGACAGAGGAATAAGCAATCAGTTTTTTCATGTCGCTTTGGGCAAGAGCTGTAAAACCACCATATATAATACCTGCTATGGAGAGCCATAGAATGGCTGGTGCAAGTATCATTGTGGCTTCAGGGGTAATGGGGATGGCAAAGCGTAAGAAACCGTAAGTTCCCATCTTAAGCAGAACCGATGCAAGTATAACAGAACCGGCTGTTGGTGCCTCAACATGTGCAGCAGGTAACCATGTATGAAAAGGAAACATGGGTACTTTGATGGCAAAGGCAAGAAAGAAAGCAAGGAACAGGAATATCTGAGCAGTGCTTGAGTAGTTCTGCCACATCATATCAGGGATAAAGAAGCTGTATCCATTGTGGATGTAGAGCCATATAATAGCAACTAGCAACATGATTGAACCAGAAAGGGTATACAGAAAGAATTTAATGGATGCATAAATTCTTCTAGGTCCACCCCAAATGGCAATAAGCATATACATTGGGATAAGCATTGCTTCCCATAGGATGTAGAATAAAACAAAGTCAAGTGCCATGAACACACCAAGCATGGCACATTCCATGATGAGCAGACAGACCATGAATGCCGGAACCCTGGTCTTGATGTAACTCCAGGAGGCCAACACACAGAGTGGCATGATCAGGGTTGTCAGCATTACCAGGAGGATGGATATTCCATCAACTCCAACCACATACTGGATGTTTAAAGATTCGACCCAGCTTACCTGCTCAACAAACTGGTATTTACTGGTAGTCATATCAAAAGCTTTGAGCAAGGGAATGGAAAGGATTGCTGTGAGCGTTGTAATGCCAAGTGCACCGTATCGCGCAAAAGAGTCATTCTTTATAAAGAGCAGTACTAATGCTCCTGCCAGGGGCAGGAAAATCAGTGTACTCAGAATGTGTGGATAATCTGGATTGATTAGTAGTTGATCCATTTCCAGTGTTCCTCAATATCAGTTTATTTGTTTAAATCTGAAAAAAGTTGCTGTCTTAATATCAAGAGAGCGATACTTCACAAGTTTTGTTGCGATCCGCTAATAGTATCTTATTCAAGTTATAACCAAACGTAGGCTACTAGAAGAACGGCTGCAAAGGATACCGTGTAATAAATCGTCTGTTGAATTTGACCACGCTGCAGAACAATGGTGACCCTGCGGCCAATGGCACGGACACAGCGTGCAGTACCATCGACAACTCCATCGATTCCATTCCAGTCAAACCATGACATGAAAGCAGATGTTATCATCAGGCAGCTGATACCAACTGATTTGTAAAATTTGCCCAGTGAATTATCAAGCCACTGCAGAGGATTTTTTACAGTCCAGAGAAATGCGCGTCCACCCATGCGGTAGAACCAGTCCAAATCAAGGCTGGTGGTGTCTTTAGGCATAACGTATTTGCGAAGCATAAAGAATCCAAAAGCTGTGAAGGCCATAATTTGAATGGTCTCACTGAGATGGTAGGCGTTGTATGGGTGAAAGACGACCCCGGTATTTGGCAGCATATTGTAGAGAAATGGCGTGTAGCAACCAAGAAAGATACAGAGAAATCCGCCGATGGCCATGGCCAGTTGCATGTTCCAACTGGGATCTTGAGCTTTCTCCCAAGTCTCTTCTGAACAGTTATTTTTGCCAAAGAATATGAGGTAGGGAAGTCGTAAGCCTGCAGCAAGGAAGGTGCCTGCAGAAACTAGAGTCAGTGCAAAACCTGCCCAGAGTATGTGTGATTCAAAGGCTGCACTTATGATCATGGATTTAGATATAAATCCTGACATCAAGGGCAGTCCTGATACAGCCAGTCCACCGATGAGCATGAAAATCATAGTTCCCGGCATCTTCTTATATAAGCCACCAAGCTGGGTAAGTTTTTGTCTGCCGGTTGTGGTGAGGATTGCACCAGCTGCCATGAAAAGCAGTCCTTTGTATAGGATATGGGCAAAGGCATGGGCACATGCCCCATTGATGGCAAGGCTGGTTCCAATTCCTACACCAGCGACCATATAGCCAACCTGTGAGACAATTTCCCAACCAAGTAGTTTGCGGACATCGTTTTCCATTATGGCGTAAATGATGCCGTATATGGCCATGATGACACCAAGATAGATGAGTACATCAAACCCGGAACAGCTTCGAATAAGTGTGTAAACAGCAGTTTTGGTTGTAAATGCGCACATGAATACTGCACCAATTGCTGTTGCCTTGGAATAGGCATCAGGCAGCCATGAATGCAGTGGCGGAACCGCAGCATTCAGCATAAGGCCTGCCATGATCAGCCAGGTGTAAAATTCAGGAGAGGAAACATTCAACTGACCAAAGCTGAGATCACCTGTTGCCTGGTAGCGAAGAACAAATCCAAGCAGAAGGACAACACCGCCAAAGGTATGAACCAGAATATAGCGGTAACCGGCAGCTAAGGCTTCATCATCTTTTCTTGCCCAGATCAGGAAGGTTGAGGCAAAGGCCATCATTTCCCAGAAAAGAAAGAGAGTGATATAATCTGCAGCATAAATAGCTCCCAGTGACCCTGCAACATAGAACCACGCGGCAATATGTTGCCATTCATCTTCTACGTGCATCCCGTATATGGTACCAATGATGGCCATAAGGGACATGATGAAGCCAAAAATCATGGACAGCCGGTCAACGCGACCAAATGTAAGCTCCCAGTTCATGAACTGGAAAACACCATAAGTACCAGCATGCTGGCTCAGATAAATGACATCAATGAATGTCAGCAACGGAACCAGAAACATGTACGGTTTGCGGAACGGTCCTCTCACCATTGGCAGCAAACATGCTCCCACGATCATGATGAGTGCCGGATGAATAAAACTAATTGTCATAATAATCCTCCCGGGCCTGGATCCCGCTTTTGCCATACCATCTGGCAACCATAATGACGATGGCACAGCTACTAAGGCCAAAGAGTGACCAGAAGCCTGGTATCATTTTTTCTGCCCACGTATGAGCGTGGCTTGTATCCACGGACATACTCCAGATTACTATGAAGGCCATGGCCACATAGCAAGAGTAGGTTACGTATTGCAACCGGTCTCGAAGATAGTCGATCAGATTTACAATCATCCTGTCACCGCCTTTACAAATTCCATCATAACGTCAGGGAAGATACCAAGGAGCACTGATATTGTACATGCGATCACTATAGGGATCAGCATGGAGAGCGGTGCTTCCTGAATACCTTGATATGTTTCACCTTCAGGGCGTTTTCCAAAGAATGCCTTAAAGGTAACCGGGGCAAAATACCCTACATTGAGCATAGTCGAGGCAATCAGGATGAGGAGTATTCCCATCTGATGAGCCTGTATGGAACCAATCAGTAGATTCCATTTTGTTACAAAACCAGCAACTGGTGGTGCGCCGATCATGGAGAGTGAGGCAATGAAGAAGCAGCCGAAGGTGATCGGCATACTTTTGCCAAGTCCTCCCATTTCTGAAAGGTCTTTTTTATGATGGGCAATCATGATTGCACCGGCGCAGAAAAAGAGAGTAATCTTTGAAAATGCGTGGTTCACGATATGAATGAGTCCACCATCGATTGCCGCAGGGGTGAGCAGCGCTACACCAAGAATAATATAGGAGAGTTGAGAAATGGTTGAGTAGGCAAGCCTTTCTTTCAGGTTGTCCTTTGAGAGAGCAAGTACAGAGGCTGCAATCACAGTAAATCCGACAAAATATGCTGTGGGTATACCAAGATTTAAGGCATGCATGGTATCAACACCAAACACATAGAGCATTGTTCGTGTAGTACAGAATACACCTACCTTTACAACTGCAACTGCATGAAGAAGAGCTGAGACCGGAGTCGGTGCAACCATGGCACCTGGTAGCCAGTGATGGAATGGCATAACGCCGTTCTTGGCAAAACCGAAGAGACAGAAGATATAGAGCATGATTACGATCCAGCTTTCAACATCACCTGTAAAAAGACCCTCAGATATATTATGCGGGAAGTCAAGGGTGCCGGTGATAACGTAAATCAGAATAAGAGCTGGCAGCAGGAAGAGCTTGGCCGTGGTTGTAAGGTAGACAATGTATTTCTGGGCACCATCGTATCCGGCCTTATCCTGTGCATGAGCAACGAGTGGATAGGTGCAGACTGAAACAACCTCGTAGAAAAGATACATGGTGAAAAGATTGTCGGAAAATGCGACCCCGATTGCGCCAAAAATTGCCAAAGCAAAACAAGCATTAAAGCGTGTCTGGGCATGTTCCTGATGGGCTCGCATATATCCCATGGAGTAGTATACGGCAATAGTCCACAGTGATGAGGAGACAAGTGCGAAGATCATTGACATCCCGTCTGCACGCAGAGTCACCGTCAAACCTGGCAACACTGTAAACATATGATAGACTAGGATCTTGCCTTCGAGGACTGTGGGAATCATTGAGGCAACCAGCAGCAGAAGAATCACTGATGCTGCTGACGACACACCCTCACGTACATTCTCATTTTTTCCCATAAACATGACACCGAGGGTGCCAAACAGCGGAACAAGAAGTGCGAGGAGAAGTTTTACGGAACTGACCGTTTGTATTTCCATGACAGAGGTTCCTCTTTCCTAACCTTTAAGGTCGACAACATCTTCAGTGTCGACTGATTTGTAATTTCGATATACTGCAATGGTGATACTGAGACCAATGGCTGCTTCTGCAGCGGCAATGGCCATGATGAACAGGGTAAAGATCTGTCCCAGTGTGGGGTCTGGGGCGGTAAATCTGTTAAAGGCCATAAAATTGATAGAAGCTGCAGCCAAAATAAGTTCGGAAGCAATCAGCATTCCTACAAGGGTTCTGCGGGTTACCAGTCCATATATTCCCATTCCAAACAGGATAGCTGCCAGGATAAGGTAGGTATTAAGACTGTTATGAAGGTTGAGAATCGACATTTATTTGCTCCTTCCGTGACGTGCAATAATCAGAGATCCAATGATGGCGATGAGCAGGACAATGGAGATCAGTTCAAATACCATTGAATAGCTGGTGAGCAGTTCAGCACCAATGAGTTTTACTTCGCCCATATTGACCTTAGTATGAACGGCAAATTTAGTATTTACAGCAAGACCTATCATACCAATGGTGGCAAGGCCGGCAGTAATTAAACCAAAGGGGCCGCTCAATGCACCTGCCGGGCCATGCTTCTTGTTTTCTTCAGGCGCAGCAAGCATAATTGCGAAGGCTATGGTGATACAAACAGCTCCGACATAAATGAGCATTTGCATCATGGCTACAAAGGGTGAATTAAGATAATAGTAAATGGCAGCCACTCCAACCAGGCAGAGGGCAAGACCAGCCACTGCCCTGACAAGTCGTTCAGAATTACATGCGATGATTCCACCAATAATGGTGGCCGCAAGCATAATCAGAAAGACGAGTCCGGCTAGTCCATCAGCATATCCTGCAAATCCCTCGGCTGTAAAAAAACCAAGGATACCAGAAGCGTCAGTTGGGTTCATGAGTTTCTCTCCTTCAATCTTTTGAGAAGGTCGAAATGGAAATCTTCCTTACGATCCGAAGCAAGATTATAGTCTTTGGAAAAAGTGACGGCTCCAAAGTTACAGTTTTCTACACATTGCCCGCAAAGAGAACATGTGGTGAAGTTGAGATCGTACTTTGTGAGCACTTTCTTTTTCTTCGTCTTCATTTCTCCTTTGACCATGGCCTCATATTCTACTGATTTTGAAGCAAGGCTGATACATCCTGATGGGCAGGCACGTTGGCAGGCTCCGCAGGAAATGCATTTTGGGTTTCCTTCCTCATCTTCAATCAGCTCAATATGACCGCGATACTTTTCGCTCATTTTGATGGTCTTGTACGGGTAGGGAACAGTAACCACAGGTTTGAAGAATTCTTTGAACGTTATGATCAGCCCAATGACGAGGGACTTCAGTCCAAGGAATATTTCGCTAAAATAGGCACCCATATTAAAATACCTTCAGTAATCCTGCTGTGAGAAGCAGGTTAAACAGTGAGATTGGAATTAAAATTTTCCAGCTCAGATTGAGCAGTCCATATATTGTTGTCCGTGGGAATGTCCATCGAATCCAGATAAAAGAAAAGATAAGCACGTATATCTTAAACAAAAACCACCATACGCCAGGGAAGAGTCCCAGGGGACAGTCCCAGCCACCAAGAAAGAGGATGGTGATAAGGCTTGCACCGATTACGATGTTAGCATACTCTCCCATAAAGAAGAGTCCAAATCCCATACTTCCGTATTCTGTATGAAAACCGGCAACCAGTTCACTTTCAGCCTCACCCAGATCAAATGGAGCACGGTTGGTTTCTGCAAGTGCGCAGATGAAGAAGATGAGAAAAGATACCGGCATTAAAGGACTGCTTAATGATGGCATCAGGTTCCAGTTCCAGAAACCTCCAGCCTGAGCTGCAACAAGTCCTTTGAGATCCATGGTGCCTGTCATCATGACAACGGTAATGACGGTGATAAGCATGGGAACTTCGTAAGAGATATTTTGGGAGACGGCACGAACAGATGCCATGACACCATATTTATTACGAGAACCCCAGCCGGCAAAGAGGATGGCCATTCCGCCAAGAGAGGCAAAGGCAAAGATCATCAGCACCCCGATATTCATGGAGTGGGCAACGATTGTGTCACTGAAAGGAATAGTGACAAAACTCATGATAGCAGGTGCCATGGCAAGAACAGGAGCTACCATGAACAGGGCTTTGTCAGCTCCACCTGGAATCATCAGCTGTTTGGCCATCAGTTTGACACCATCACAAGGTGGTTGCAACAGGCCAAGAGGTCCATTGACGTTCGGACCTGGGCGGCGCTGAATACGACCGGCACCTCGACGTTCTGCCCAGACAAGATAGGCAGCATTCAGTGCGGCAAAAGCAATGGCAGCAACCACGGCAACCAAAGCATTTAATATTGTTAAACTCATGCGACTTCTCCCTTATCTGTCAATCTCAGGTATAACCAGATCAAGACTCCCCATCATGGCCAGAGCATCCATAATCATCATGCCCACACATGCCTCATCAAACATATGCATATTTGAATACGTTGGAGAGCGAAGTTTGAAGCGATAGGCGTTCTTGGTGCCGTCACTAACAATTCGAATACCAAAACTTCCTCGGGCTGTTTCAACAGCCTGATAGTAATCACCTTTTGGAGGTTTGATCAGTTTTGGTTTTTTCTTGGGCATGATTGGACCGTCAGGCAATTTTTCAATACCCTGTTCAATAATGCGTAGTGATTGTTCCATCTCATCCATGCGCACTTTGTAACGGGCAAGGGAATCACATTCATGATAAACAGGCACGTCAAAATCAAATTCAGGATACACTGAATAGGGTTCATTTTTACGGACGTCAAAGTCAATGCCTGAACCCCTGGCAACAGGGCCTGTAGCGCCATATTTGCGACACATTTCTGCAGAAATCGGCCCGATGTCTTTCAGGCGTTTTTCAAAAATGATGTTGCCGGTAACAAGCGCGTCATATTTTTTGAGTGATTTACGTAAACGGGGGATGACTGCCTTGGTTGCAGCTATGAAGTCATCATCAACATCATTGTACAGACCACCGAAGCGATAATAACAATAGGTGAGACGTGACCCGGTAACTGCTTCAAGCAGATCAAGGATATGCTCACGATCCTCAATGGCATACATGAGTGGAGTAAAGCCTCCCAGATCCATAACAAAGGCGCCAAACCAGAAGAGATGGGAGGCGATTCTGTTCAGTTCCACCGTGATTGCACGAATATATTCGGCACGTTCCGGAACCTCAATTCCAGCAGCTCGCTCTACAGCCAGTACATGCCCGTGCGTGTAGCCTAAGGCTCCCAGATAATCGAGACGACTGAGGTTGGGAAGAACCTGCGGGTATGTTCTGTTCTCACCCATCAGCTCATGCATACGATGAATATAGCCAAGTACAGTTTCGGCCTTGACAATATACTCACCATCCATTTCCATTTTTACCCGAAGAACACCATGGGTTGCAGGATGCTGCGGCCCCACGTTCAGGGTAAAGGTTTCGTCCGATCGGATATGAATTGGTCCACTCATGGTTTGAAATCCTTTAAGAGGGGATGGAAGTCTGCATCTTCAGGGAGGAGCAGAGGAATAAGATGTGGATGCCCTTCAAACTTGATACCAAAAAAATCGTGAGTCTCACGTTCGTGCCAGTTGGCACCAGAATAAATTTTTGAGATAGTCGGGACACTTGGCTCGGAACGTGGTGTTCGGGTACGAATCACGACTCGGCAGACATCAAAATCATATCTACTGAAATCATATACTACTTCGAGTTGTTTTTCCTTGATCCAGTCTACCCCGGTAATGCTTTCAATGAAGAAACCCGCTTTATCAAGAATCATGACAGCAGCAAGGAGTTCACCGGGCTCTAGTTGTACATCGATATCATATCCGTGCTCAGCATGATCACGTTCGAGCACTCCGTTAAGCCTTGGCTTTTCTTTTTTCTTTGCCGGTTTCTTTTTGTCTCCATCTGCCTCGTCTTCTTCGGCAGTCTCGACAACTGGTTCTTCAACAACCGGTTCAGGATCAGGAAAGAGATCCTGCAATGCCTGTTTTACAGTGTCTTTTATCATTGTTTTATTCCTCTTCAGGCCTTTTCAGGGTCTTTCCAGCGATTCCAGCCGGAGACCTTGTTTTCAAGTTGCAGAATTCCCTCCAGTAGCGCCTCAGGTCTTGGCGGACAACCGGGAATATAAATATCAACCGGAAGAAAAGTGTCAGCTCCAAGTACAATCGAGTATTGGCCGTCAAAGGCAAAGGGACCACCAGAAATTGCACAGTTACCTAGTGCAATCACCCATTTGGGTTCAGGCATCTGGTCATAAAGAACTTTGATACCAGGCATCATTTTTTTAGTGACGGTGCCTGCGACTATCATTACATCAGACTGCCTTGGAGATGGACGAAAGACCTCAGCCCCAAAGCGAGACATGTCAAATCTGGCACAACCTGTAGCCATCATTTCAATGGCACAGCAGGCTATACCAAAGGTGAGGGGCCAGAATGAGTTTACCCGGCCTATGTTGATGAGTTTGTCGGCAGCGGCAAACTGAACAACTGACGAGGGTATCGGTTCTAACGGCGAAGGTACGTTTTGCGTTCCCACTTGAAGACTCCCTTGATCCATGCGTAGACGATTGCGAGTGATAAGATTCCAACAAAAATGATAACTTCAATAAAATCTCGGTAGACGATACCTTTTTCCAGAAGTTCCTGACTGTTATAGGCCAAAGCAACAGGAAAAAGAAAAAGTACATCCACATCAAATGCGAGAAAAATTAATGCGTAGAGGAAGAAGACAGAGTTGTATCGAACCCAGGAATCACCAATTGGCTCCATACCGCATTCAATAAATTGGCTGTTTTTGTTTTCGAACTGCCTGGTACCGCGAGGCATGAGGATGTACACAATAACAATGGGGCCTAAGGCAAATGCTAATCCGCCAAGAGTAAAGGCCGTGATCCATAGAATATTGTCACGATAGAGAAAATCAGAAAATTGAAGCTCCATCTAATCGCTCCTTAAGTTGAGTTAGTCGGAAGACTTTCTGATATACACATATGCTAACTACTTAAAGAGGTGGTTTTTGTCAACTGAAAAGTGAATGGCCATTCATTTTTGGTGGTGTTTGAGTGTCAAGAAAAGGAAGGAAATAATTGTGAAATATACGATCTAAAGGAAAAACTTTGAGAAATGTAATATAAATGATATGGTAAAAAATCACTAATTAATAAAAACGATATATATCATAAAATAAATTGAACAAAGGTTTTATCTGTATGTCTATCACTCTGAGACAATTAGAGATTTTTATTGCAGTTGCTGAAACCGCACAGGTGACTAAAGCCAGTAAAAAGCTTTTTGTAACTCAATCCGCTGTCAGCATGGCTCTGGCAGAACTTGAAAATCAGCTTGGTGGTTCCCTGTTTGACAGACATGGTCGAAGCCTGTTGCTCAATGAACGTGGCCGATATCTTCTTCCCCTTTCCAAGGAAATTTTGTGTCAGGTTGGTAATGTTGAAAATGTAATGTCCGAAAAGAACGATACCTTGAGCGGGCAGATCAATGTGGTGGCCTCCACTACCATAGGGGATTACATACTTCCTTATCTCATTGGTGCGTTCAAGAGAATGCATCCTCAGGTTCATATCAATATGCTTGTTCACCACACTCGTTATGCTGAAAGTCTTGTCCTTGAAGGCAAGGTTGATGTGGGTTTTGTTGAGGGACAGGTGAATAATCCTGATACTGTTAAACGCCTCTGGTTTGAAGATGAACTGGTTGTGATTGCCGGACCTACAGATCCCCTTTCACATAAGAGCAGTTTCGATGTTGAGACTGATTTTACCAATACCCGGTGGATTATGCGTGAAGAGGGTTCAGGGACGGTTGCGATTTTTCGCGAGAAAATGAAGGATTATCTTGATCAGATTAACGTGATCATGGAGATGGGACATCCTGAAGCTATTAAGAAAGCTGTTGAATCCGGAGTGGGAATCGCCTGTCTCTCATCGCTTACAGTCTGTCGAGAAGTGGAACATGCCTGGCTTAAAACCCTCCAATTTGAAGGTGTTGATATGAAACGTGAACTTCAGGTTATTTCACGGAAAAGTCAGGTAATGAACGACTCCCTGGCAGAGTTCCTTTCTTTTTGTGATATCATGTCCACTTGCTCTCAATCACGTGCTTGTCTTTCTTCACCATGGAAACTGCAGTCACTGCTTGCCAAGCAGTCTGTTCAAAAAAAATGATTTGATTTTTTGTGTTTCGTTGATTTCTTATTGGCCTGATTACGAATTATTCATAATCGGGCTTTTTTTAGGCATGCCTCTCTTGACTATTCAAAAAAAGCTTGCAGAATTACTAAGACGCGTTATCAAGAAAATAGAAAATTACAGTGTTTATTATTTAACTTTGATAGAAGGCAAACATCATGTGGAAAAACGTTCAACCGGCCCCTCCGGATTCGATTTTGGGCTTAACTGAAGAGTTTAAAAAAGATCAGAATCCGCAAAAGGTCAATCTGGGTGTTGGAGTGTATAAAGATGATGCAGGCAACACTCCGGTTTTGCGTTGTGTCAAGGCTGCTGAAAAAGAATTGCTCACTGCGCAGAGTTCAAAAAGTTATCTCCCTATCTCTGGAGATCCCACCTATGCTGCTGCAGTACAACGCTTGATTTTAGGTGATGGTAATGACGTGATCACAACAGGACGTGCTGCAACGATTCATGCGCCTGGTGGAACAGGAGCCTTGCGGGTAGGTGGCGATCTTATCCATAATTTTACACCTGATGCTAAAGTTTGGGTCAGTTCGCCAACCTGGGCAAATCATAACGGAATATTTGGTGCTGCGGGATTTGAAATCAGCCAGTATGCTTATTATAATCCTGAGCAGAAAAGTTTGGATTTTGACAGGATGATCAGTGATCTTGAGAAGATCCCTGCTGGTGACGTTGTAGTTCTTCACACCTGTTGCCACAATCCAAGTGGTGTTGATTTGGATTTTGAGCAGTGGAAGCAGGTTGTATCCGTAGCCGCTAAAAATGGTTGGATTCCTTTCCTTGATTTCGCATATCAGGGTTTTGGAGACGGTGTCAACGAGGATCGTTTTGCAGTTGAGCAATTTGCAGCCGCAGGCATTGACTTTTTTGTGGCCAGTTCTTTTTCTAAGAACTTTGGACTGTATAACGAACGAACCGGTGCTATTACTGTTGTTACGCCTTCTGCTTCAGAAGCAAGTGTCGCCATGAGTCATCTGAAAACTGTTGTTCGTACAAACTATTCCAATCCTCCTGCACATGGCGGGCTTGTAGCCACCATGATTTTGGATACCCCGGATTTACATACTATGTGGCTGGAAGAGCTTGCAGGGATGCGTGACAGAATTGTGAACATGCGAAAATCTCTGGTTGCCGGGCTTGCTGCCCAGGGTGTTGATGGCGATTTTTCTTTTATTGAGAAACAGCGTGGAATGTTTTCTTTCAGTGGCTGGTCAGATGATGTGGTAAGTCGTTTGAGAGAAAGGAACAATATTTATGTGGTTGGTGGCGGTCGGATTAATCTAGCAGGGCTGACGACGTCCAATATTGACTATGTATGCAAAGCAGTAGCTGACGCTATGAAGTGAGTGCTTCCAGGCACAGCATTTTCGCTCACGATTAGCTCATACCGCATAGAAAAGACCATTGCGGTATTGAGCTAATCGACCGAACCTGCAGCACCTGAAAACACTCTTATTCCGATGGATATCGTTTGTAATGCACTGTTTTTAGGAATAGTCCGTGGGCTGGTGCTGTTGCGCTGGCCGCTGAGCGGTTTTTGGCTTCAAGAATTTTTTTGAAATCTTCTACTGTTTTCCTTCCCTTACCTACTTCCAGCAAAGTTCCTACAATATTGCGTACCATGTGACGCAGAAATCCATCACCAGTAAAAACAAATTGTAACTCATCCTGACCGGTTTTATGTAAGGCGGCTTTCTGTAAAGTTCGCACACTGCCGCGTCCGATGGTGATACTCTTATCTCGTGACCCTGATGCTTCAAAACTGGCAAAGTCATGGGTGCCCATGATCACATCAAGGCACCGCCGCATCGTTTCGATGAGCAAATCCTGCGGAATATGCACGGCATACAAACGCGTAACAGGTGATTGGATTGCTCCAGTCTCAATGGTGTACAAATAAGTTTTTGAAGTAGTTGAAAAACGGGCGTGAAAATCAGGCGCTGCGTTTTCTATTTCAAGAATACGAATAGCAGGAGGTAGAATGGCGTTAGCCCCTCTTAATAGTTCAGCTGGTGAAATAAGAGAGTTTGTATGAAAGCTGGCGATCATTCCAAGTGCGTGAACACCAGCGTCAGTTCTGCCAGCTCCATGAAGAATTACTGAATTGTTAGTGATCGTTCCAAGAACTTTTTCAAGCTCTCCCTGGATCGTGGGCGCATTTAACTGCTTTTGCCAGCCGCTGAAGTTTGTTCCATCAAAGGCAATGGTCAGTTTTAAATTACGCATGGAAACAAACTATTAAGGGAAGAATGGGGCTCCTTCAAGTCCGGTTGTTTCATCAATACCGCACATCAGATTCATATTGTGTACCGCTTGGCCTGCTGCACCTTTAACAATATTATCAATGGCTGAAACAACAATTATTCTGTTGGTTCGTTTATCGATTGCAAAACCGATATCACAAAAGTTTGATCCCCTTACATGCTGAGTTGCCGGGAATGTTCCCTTTGGTACCATGCGGACAAAAGGCTCAGCTGTATACCTGTCCATATACAGTTTTCGTAAATTGTCTTCAGAAATACCAGATGTGAGATTTGCGTAACTGGTACTCAGGATTCCACGGGAGATGGGAAGCAGGTGCGGGGTAAATGAGATCGTTACGTCGCCCCTGTTCAGCACGCTCAGTTCCTGCTCAATTTCAGGAAGATGTCTGTGTGTTCCACCAACTTTGTAAGCCTTGAATCCGTCATGCACCTCACAGAATAATGTAGCAACACCGACAGCACGTCCGGCTCCGGTTGTCCCTGATTTTGAGTCTACAATAATGGTTGCAGGATCAATAAGTCCTTCTTGCAATAATGGGGCTAGGCCAAGCACAATGGAAGTTGGATAACATCCTGGATTAGCAACAAGACGTGCATTTTTAATCTGTTCACGATAAAGTTCGGGGAGCCCATAGGCGGCTTCTTTGATAAATTCAGGAGAAGAATGTTCCTGATACCACTCCTCATAAACTGCCACGTCACGCAAACGATAATCAGCAGAAAGATCAACAAGCTTTTTATTTTCCTGCAAAAGCCTGGGAACCAGATCCATGGCTGTTTTGTGCGGGACAGCAGCAAAAAAGAGATCAGCACGCTGGCACAGTTCATCCACGGAGAGGTTTTCACAGATTAAATCTGTCTTGCCGAGAAGGTTGGGAAATACTTCGGATAGAGCTTTTCCTGCATATTGGCGAGATGTCGCGGCGGTTAACTCAAATTCAGGATGGTTACAGAGAATACGGGTAAGTTCAACTCCGGTGTAGCCGGAGGCTCCAATAATAGCAACTTGTAGCATGGCTTTTTCCTAATAAGAAATAAAAAAAGGGAATAACAGATATCTGTTATTCCCTTCACAAAACAGCTAATTTTTAATACTTTCCGCCTTGATCTCCCGAACAAACCGGAGAAAAACAGAGAGCAGTAAAGCAGATTAGCGTTTAGAGAACTGAAACTTGGCGCGAGCGCCTTTCTGACCGTATTTTTTACGCTCTTTCATACGAGGGTCACGGGTAAGAAGGCCTGATTTTTTCAGTGTCAGTCTGTTTTCCTGGTCAACCTCAAGGAGGGCGCGGGAAATTCCGTGAGTGAGCGCATCTACCTGTGCGGATTTTCCCCCGCCAAGGAGAGTGGCCATAACATCGTAGTTCTCAAAAGTATCGGTAACCTTGAAGGGTTTATCAATTTTGTGGATTTTAAAGGTTCCACCAAAGTAATTTTCCGGGGTCATTTTGTTGACTAAAATTTTTCCGGTTCCAGGGGTGAGCCATACTTTTGCAACAGCACTTTTTCTTTTGCCGGTGGCGTAAAAACGATCTTGAGCCATGATCTAATATCTCCGTGATTTCTTAAATTCTTTTTTTATATATCTAAGTCGGCAGGCATTTGTGCTGCATGAGGATGGTCAGAACCAGTATACAGTTTTAATTTTTTCAGTTGCTGACGTCCCAGTGTATTTTTAGGAAGCATTCCTTTCACCGCATTCATAAGCAGGTCTGTAGGATGTTTTACAAGCAGTTCTTTTGCGGTGGTCTCTTTGATTCCACCAATGTATCCAGTGTGACGGTAGTATGTCTTTTGGTCCCATTTTCTACCAGTAAGACGAATCTTATCAGCATTGGTCACAACTACAAAATCCCCATTATCGATAAAAGTGGAGAAGGTTGGCTTATGTTTTCCACGCAGACAAGCGGCGATTTCTGTTGCAAGGCGGCCAAGAATCTTACCTTCGGCATTTACATGGTGCCATTTTCTTTCGATCTCATTGACCGGAGTAAGATAGGTTTTCATGTTCTTCTGTAGTCCTCTAGGGATGATGCAAATCTTAATAAAAAAAAGGTTCGAACAATGTCGAACCTTTTGATCTCTGATAATGGAGCGGGAAACGAGATTCGAACTCGCGACTTCAACCTTGGCAAGGTTACACTCTACCACTGAGTTATTCCCGCTCATATATTGACAAAACGTTGAATAAAATATTCAAAATTATGCCCCTTGTCAATAGAAAAATTAAACTAATCTAGCAGTATTTTTCAAAAGAGTCTAGTGAGAAATGAAAAAAGAGATGGTCTTGGTAGCTGAATATATGTTATGAGCTTATATTCGTACATAAATTTACACATTTCAGCATATATTGAGGTTGCCAATGGCAGAGGAAAAAAAGAGACAGGGTCTGGTACAGCGTAAGACAAAAGAGACGGATGTTGAGCTAAGTCTTGATCTCGACGGCAGTGGAAAGACTGATATTCACAGCGGAGTACCTTTTTTAGACCACATGTTGACCCTTTTTGGAGTCCACGGATTTTTCGATCTCAAAATAAAGGCTATTGGCGATACTGAGGTTGACGATCATCATACGGTTGAAGATATTGGAATCTGTCTTGGTCAGGCTTTTGCCAGTGCACTTGGCGATAAGGGAGGGATTGCACGTTACGGCATGTCATTTCTTCCCATGGATGAAACTCTGGTTCGAGTTGTTGTGGATATTTCTAATCGTCCTTATGTTCACTATGAAGCAGCGGTCCCCGATCAAAAACTCGGCACCTTTGATACTGCCCTTGCTCTTGAATTTATGCGTGCCTTTGCCCAGCATGCCGGCGTTACCCTTCATGTTGATTTGCTTCACGGGAGTAACAGTCATCATATTATAGAAGCAGTTTTTAAAGGGTTGGCCCGAGCCATGTGCCAGGCTACTGAAAAGTTAAATACTCTTACTGGTACTTTATCGTCCAAGGGTGTACTGTAACTGTCTGATGGATTATTCTTTTGAAGTCTGCGTGAGCCCTATGGGTAGACTTCAAGGGTGTGAAAAAATGAACATTGTTTAATGTCAATCTGATGAGGTTTCCTGTGAGAATTTTTTTTGTTGTGTTGTGTCTCTTATCTTTTAGTTTGAGTGGCTGTTCTTCAGTAGATAATAGTGAGGAAACAAAAGAGGTTGGGCTGTCGCCGGAACTCAACTGTATTGCTGTGCTACCCATTGAAGTGCCAGCGACAAACAATGGAACGTTAACAACAGCACAGAAAAAGAATCTGCAGGAAGGGGCCAGCTTTCTTGATTCCGTAATGTCTGAGGAATTGGCAGGCCGCGAGCAGTTTGAAATACTTACCGGGAATCAGATTGATGCAATCCTTAGCGATCCATGGGGAGGCAGGCTGCAACAGGTACGTGCTATAGGACGGGCAACAGGTTGTGGAGCGGTTCTTGAGACCAGCCTCAGCCAATATCGTCAACGCGTTGGAGGCACAATGTCTGCAGAAACTCCCGCAGCTGTCGCATTTTCAATGCAGATGATAGATGCTGAAAAAGGAGTGGTTCTCTGGGCTACCGCTTTTAAAGAGAGTCAGAAGGCATTGTTTGAAGATCTTTTTTCTTATAGTAAGGCTGAAAGTCGTGGTTTTAAATGGCTTACTGTTGAAGAACTCAGTCGTGATGGTATGAAAAATCGCCTGAGTAAATTGCCATCTTTTTTGACAGATGATGAATAGTTCTGTTGTTTTAGTGTCTTACGGAATATTTTCTTGTTTTTTATTGCAGCTTTTCAGGAGTAAGGCACTAAGGAACGTATAATAAATAACTTGAACAAATTAATGTATTTTTTCCGTCTTCTGTGTTGCTCGTTGCTCACGTAACCCGTTATGCTCCCGCCTCGCGCCTTGAATACGAAAAAAACTCCTATTAATTTTTGTTCAAGTTATTTATCTCCCGTTTCTAATCTCCTGAGATAAGAAAAAAATTTGGCCTCACTCTTTGCATATTTGTAGAGAATGGGGTCTTTTTTTGTACGCAGCGCTCAAGGTATAAACATAGAATGTATCAATGCTCTCATCTCCAATAAACAAACGTATAGGACAGGCTATGCATGACTATTCCATGCTGAGCGATGGGGATAAGATTCTGGTTGCTGTTTCCGGTGGGATAGACAGTCTGGTGCTGGTTTGGCTTTTGCAATACTGGCAGAAGAAGGCACCCATTCAATATGATCTACACGCGGTTCATATTGATATGGGAATTTGGAATAAGGATATGGCAGAGTCTAACCCGGTGGAAATCATTGAACAGCAGGTGCAGAAAATAGGGTTGCCATTATATATAGAGAAAAGTTTTCCGTTTACTAAAAAAAATCGAACCTGTTTTAGTTGTTCAAAATTGCGCCGCAAGCAGCTTTTTGATCTTGCCAGCCGTTTACAATGTAATAAGATTGCCTTTGGTCACCATAAAGACGATCTGATTGAAACTCTGTTTCTGAATATGTTTTATAGTGGTAATATCTCCACCATGGTACCGAAACAGGAGCTTTTTGAAGGCAGGCTCAGTGTGATTCGTCCGCTTGCCTACATTGAAAAGCAGGAAGTAGAAGATATTGCGCAAGATGTCGGGTTTACAGCGGTAAATACTCTCTGTCCGCTGGCCGGTGACACCAGAAGGGAACAGGTACAGAAAATGTTGCAGGATATATATGAACAGATACCGGGTGCCAGGGCCTCACTTTTTGCATCCATGAAAAATGTGCGTGAAGGGTATATGCTATGAAAACTGCGTTTGAGTGTATGGCCTGTTATCTGCGTCAGACTCTGCAGGTAGTCCGGATCAGTTCTGCTGACTCGGAGTTACATCTTGCGGCTCTTCGTCGGGTTGCTGAAATTATAAGTACTATGGATATGGAACGGACTCCACCCGAGAACGCTGTTCCTGTGTATCAGGCTATTGCTGAAATTACCGGATGTGTTGATCCCTATCTTGAAATCAAGCAACAGTCTAACGAACAGGCGCTCGACGTACTGCCGGAGTTTAAAAAAGAGGTGGCCGGCAGTAGTGATCCACTGGCTGCTGCCTTACGCCTGGCAATTGGCGGTAATATTATAGATTATGGAGCCATGCACATTTTTGATGTGGATGCTGCACTTGAACGTTGCTTGAAAGCCCCGTTAGTTGTTGATTACAGTTTGAAACTGTTGCAACAGTTGAGGGCTCTGGACAACGAAGCCAAGGTGCTTTATCTGGCTGATAACTCCGGTGAGATCGTGTATGATTCTCTGGTTCTTGAAGCCTTGGCTGATATGGGGCTGGATGTGACCGTGGTTGTGAAAAGCGGTCCTATTATTAATGATGCTTTGCTTGAAGATGCACGTGCCTGTGGGATTGATACATTTGCCAGCATCCTGGAAAACGGGACAAGTTGTCCTGGAACACCATTGGATATCTGTTCTGCTGAGCTGCTGCAGGCATTCAAGGATGCGGATCTCATCATTTCAAAAGGTCAGGGGAATTTTGAAACGCTTTCTGAAGCAGAAGCCGAAATATATTTTCTCCTCACTGTGAAATGTCCAGTGGTGGGTGCGCATCTGGCGGAAATCAGTGGAACTTCATCGCAGGATCTTCCGGGAAAAGGTGAGCTGGTACTGTTTCATTACGACGGAAAAGAGAAAATTTAGATTTTACGAGTTCATCAATGCTTAAGAGAATACATAAAATTTTACTGCAAAAGAAGACGGATAGCAGGGTTACAATTCAAGGGTGGATACGTACTCGTCGCGATACCGGTTCTTTTTCTTTTCTTGAAGTAAATGATGGTTCCTGCCTTGCAAATCTCCAGGTTATAGCCGGGAATGAACTTGTAAATTATGATCAGGAAATCACAAAATTGAGTGCCGGCTGCAGTGTTGTGATAACCGGTGAGTTAAAGAAGTCTCCAGCCAAAGGACAGGATGTGGAGTTGCATGCAGAGTCAGTACAAATTCTTGGCTGGGCAGACCCTGAAACCTATCCCTTACAGAAAAAAAGGCATTCCCTCGAATTTTTACGGACAATTAGTCACCTGCGTCCACGAACCAATGCCCTTGGTGCTGTGACTCGTGTACGATCCCAACTTTCTTTTGCGGTAAACAGGTTTTTTCAGGAACGTGACTTTGTGCAGGTTCACACGCCCGTCATCACCACCAGTGATTGTGAAGGGGCTGGAGAAATGTTTCAGGTCAGTGCCACAGGTGAAAAAAATAAAGACAAAAATAAGAAGCCTTTTTTTGGCTCCCGGGCAGGTCTTACTGTGAGTGGTCAGCTTCAGGCTGAGGTGTATGCTTTAGCTCTTGGTCATGTGTACACATTTGGGCCCACCTTCAGAGCTGAAAATTCAAATACCAGTCGTCATCTTGCAGAATTCTGGATGATTGAACCGGAGATGGCTTTCTGTGATCTCGCCTGCAATATGGAACTGGCAACCGATTTGCTCAAATTTGTTTTGCAGGATGTTCTGGAAAACTGTGCTGATGATCTGGCTCTTTTTGGTAAGTTTATTGAAAAAGGTTTGCTGAAGAAGTTACAGGATGTTGTGGAAAAGGATTTTGTTCATATCACCTATAGTGCAGCCGTGGAAGAGTTGAGTAATGTGGCGGACACCTTCGAGTACCCTGTGGAATGGGGTATTGATCTGCAGTCTGAGCATGAGCGTTATCTCACCGAAGAAATTTATAAATGCCCGGTGATTGTTACTGACTATCCGGCATCCATTAAGCCATTTTATATGCGGCTCAGCGATGATGGTAAAACCGTGGCTGCCATGGATGTTCTGGTTCCCGGGATTGGTGAAATTGTTGGTGGTTCGCAGCGTGAAGAACGGCTTGAAGTACTTATGAAACGCATGGTGGAAGCTGGCATTGATACAAAAGAGTATGACTGGTATCTTGATCTCAGGCGTTATGGAACAGTGCCCCATGCCGGCTTTGGCCTGGGGTTTGAGCGGCTTGTTCAGTTTGTAACAGGTATGAGTAACATTCGGGAGGTTATTCCATTTCCGCGAACGTCCGGTTTCGCACCATGCTGATACGAATAGAGAATAGAGAATAGGGAATAAGGAAAAAATTGTGAGTAAAGGACCAGGCGTAAAGAAGATGTTTGATGATATTGCTCCGAGTTATGATCTGATGAATCGGGTCATGACCATGGGGCAGGATCAGGGGTGGCGACGTTTTGTGGTGAAAAAAGCAGGAGACCCGGGAACCGGGTGGGTGCTTGATCTTGGCGCTGGAACAGGGGATATCGCTGCTCTTATGGCCAGGCAGCACCCAAATGGTCATCATACTGGTGCTGATTTTTCCATGAATATGCTGAGTGAGGCGAAAAAAAGGTTTTCAAATCAACCGATTGAATGGCAAGCCGGCGATGCCACCAATTTGCCGTACAAAGATAACTGTTTTGAGTCGGTGACTTTTGGGTACCTGCTGAGAAATGTTGATGACAGCCTGCAGGTGCTGAAAGAAATTCACAGGGTGCTGAAACCGGGTGGAAGAGTAGTCTGCCTTGACACCACGCCGCCGGAGAAGAATTTTCTCTATCCTTTTATCCGTTTTTATTTTCGTTTTGGTATCCCTTTACTTGGTCGTTTTATTGCAAGTGATGAGGCCGCGTATAGCTATCTTACCGGATCAACCATGGGGTTTCACACAGCGGAAGAACTTGCCGCAATTTTTCGGGACGCAGGGTTTACAGGTGTTGATTATAAGAAGTTTATGATGGGAACTATCGGGATTCATTGGGGAACAAAATGAGGAGTGATTGGGAATTATGCTGATAAAACCACTTACAACAAAAAGCCCGGAGGGTGAGAAATGTCTTCAGGTTCTCCTGAATCGTTTCCAGCCTGCTGACAACAGTTGTCGTGATCTTGTTGCTGATATTATCAAGCAGGTGAAGAACAGGGGGGACGAAGCTGTCCTTGAATATACCCGGAAGTTCGATGCGCCAGATCTTACGATAGATGGTTTACAGGTATCAACTGCGGAACTTAAAGAAGCGTACGAGCTTGTTGATGATGCATTCCTGACAACCCTTGGCAAAGCCATTGAGCGCATCCAGATTTTTCACGAACGGGAAATGGAAGATTCATGGATGCAGACCCGCGAAAACGGCACCATTGTCGGTCGCATGGTGCGGCCTGTTGATGCCGCAGGATTGTACGTTCCAGGCGGGCAGGGCGGTTCAACACCACTTGTTTCCTCTGTATTGATGAACGGTATACCAGCCGGGATTGCAGGAGTTACGCAACGGGTTATGCTTACCCCTCCTAATAAAGAGGGCAAGGTGAGTCCCCATCTTCTGGTGGCTGCGCAGGAAATCGGTATTGTGGATATCTTTAAGGCAGGATCCGCCTGGGGGATTGCAGCTCTTGCCCATGGCACCAAAAAAATTCCTGCTGTGGATGTAATCGTGGGGCCTGGAAATCAGTTTGTTACCGAGGCTAAATCTCAGGTATCAGGAATGCTGCGTATTGATATGATTGCAGGCCCCTCTGAAGTGCTGATTGTGGCTGATGAGAGTGCAAAAGCTGCCTATATAGCGGCTGATATGCTGGCTCAGGCCGAGCATGATCCCATGGCACTCGCGATTGTTATTAGCACTGAAGAGAAACTTGCTGGTGATATCCTGACAGAACTCGACCGGCAGCTGGCAAACCTCAGTCGTGTTGAAATTGCGCAAAAAGCACTGCAGGAGAGAGGCGTGATTCTCATTGCCGAAGATCTGGAGGAAGCTGTTGCTATTGCCAATGACATCGCAATCGAGCATCTGGAATTGATGGTAAATGATCCATGGGATATTTTGCCGAAAATTCGTCATGCCGGGGCAATTTTCCTGGGTCACCATACCCCTGAGGCAGCAGGTGATTATTTTGCCGGTCCCAATCATGTTCTGCCCACCATGGGTACGGCCAGATTTTCCTCGGCACTGGGTGTTGAGACTTTTTTGAAGAAAAGTTCGATTATCAGTTATTCAAAACAAGCCTTGACAGAAGACGGAGATCATATCCGGTTGCTGGCAGGGCTTGAAGGTTTGACTGCACATGCGGCTTCTGTTACCGAACGTTTGCAAGACAGGTAAGAGGTGCAAGAAGAATTCGATTTTATCCGGAAGTTACGTTCCGGGTGCCGCAAGATAGATTTACCGGAGCTTGACGATGCAGCTCTGGATCTGCTTTTCATCTACTACAGGGAATTGAAGCACTGGAGTCGAAAGATTAACCTTATTGCCAAAAAGGCAACGAACCCGGAGATTCTTGAAAAACATTTTCTTGATTCCCTCACTCTTTTGCCTCTCCTTGGCGAGACAGGTTCGCATCTTCTTGACATTGGAACAGGTGCCGGGTTTCCCGGACTTGTCTGTAAAGTGGCAAAACCGGATTTGCAGCTTACCCTTGTTGAACCGCGGCAAAAACGAGTTGCATTTCTCTCCCATGTGACAAGAACGTTGAAACTTGAGGATGTTGCTATCCTGACTTGTCGCGCAGGAGATGAAAAAATGCTGCCATCGGCTGGAGGGTATACCCATATCACCAGTCGGGCGGTGAGTGATATTAAAGTATTTCTGGATATGAGCAGCCGGTTTTTGAGGCCGGGAATACAGGTGATCTGTATGAAAGGGCCAAAGTGGGAAGCAGAACTTGCTGCCTGGGAGCAAAGTCAAGATCCCAACCAGCTTCACTTCATCTCCAGAAAAGAGTATAGACTCCCTCAATTTGAAGGAGCACGTCATTTATTGGTTTTTGAACAGAAAATAAGTATATATTCGGATTGATGCAAAATTGTTACTAATACCGGTAAACGGTAGGGAAAGCCGGCATAAGTGCCTTGGTGGTATGTTCAATCTATTAACTTTAAAAGCATTTTCCGTTTTCTTGCTTTTTGTGACAGGAACTGGGGAGTAAGGCACTAAAACAACAGAAATATAAATATTTGGCCAGTGCCCTATATTTGTACAGGCAGGCTGGTGAGCTATAGTAGTCCTATGTGAGTCAGCCTGATCGTGCGAAGATGGGGTGCTGGCCGAATATTTACGAAAATAACTTAAGTTAGGTAATATAATGAAGAAAATAGCTATCCTGGCCGGAGACGGTATTGGCCCTGAAGTAATGGCAGAAGCCATTAAAGTACTTGATGCAGCCCAAAAGAAATTTGATTTTCAATTGAGTTATGAACATGCAGATGTGGGTGGTATAGCCATTGATAATCATGGCGAGGCACTGCCGGAATCCACCCTCACACTTTGTGAGAAAAGTGATGCCATTCTGTTTGGTTCGGTCGGCGGCCCTAAATGGGAAAGTCTGCCCCCTGAGCAGCAGCCTGAACGTGCAGCTCTTCTTCCTCTACGCAAGCATTTTGATCTTTTTTGTAATTTGCGTCCGGCCCGTGTTTTCAAATCGCTGACTGCTGCCTGCCCGTTGCGACCTGATATTGTGGGTGATGGTTTTGATATCCTCTGTGTACGTGAGCTTACCTCCGGTATCTATTTTGGTACCCCCAAAGGCCGTGAAGGAACAGGGCCTGATGAACGTGCTTTTGACACCATGGCCTATAAACGGTCAGAAATCGAGCGCATTGCCCGCATGGCCTTTGAGGCCGCCGGCTTACGCGGCAAGAAAGTAACGTCCATAGACAAAGCCAATGTCCTCACCACCATGGTACTCTGGCGGGAAGTGGTGACAGAGATAGCCAAAGACTATCCGGATGTTGAGCTTGCCCATCTCTATGTGGATAATGCCACCATGCAGCTTGTGCGTGACCCCCATCAGTTTGATGTTATGCTCTGCGGCAATATGTTTGGCGATATTATCTCTGATGAGTCTGCCATGCTTACCGGTTCCATGGGATTGCTCGCTTCTGCAAGTCTTAACAAAGATAAGTTTGGCATGTATGAACCAGCCGGTGGATCAGCTCCTGATATTGCCGGAAAAGGTATTGCCAATCCCATCGCTCAAATTCTTTCAGCTTCCATGATGCTGCGTTACAGCCTTGGCCTCGATGCTGCAGCAGACGCCATTGATAATGCAGTGGAAGCAACTCTTGATAAAGGCGTCCATACCGCGGATATCGCAATCGATCCCGGCAAGGCGGTGAATACTGCGGCCATGGGAGATGCAATCGTGTCTGCTCTCTAATGAAGAACAAATCCGAATATGTGGTGGTTGCCAATCTGGCCTCCACCGAGCTTGGAGTCAAAGTTGCCGCGGCTTTAGGGCTTGAGTTTACCACCATGATTCGTAAGATGTTTGCAGATGGTGAGAATTATCATGCCTTCCCCGAGGATATTGCCGGAAAGACCCTGATTATCGTTGGCAGTACCCATACTGAAGCTTCTCATCAGGAGCTGATGGATCTTATTCAGGGCGGTCGTTACTATAATGCAGCCAGCGTTAATGTCGTGATTCCGTACCTTGGATACTCCACCATGGAGCGGGCCAAACGTGGATCTTTCGAGATCCCTAAAGGTGTCACCAGAACCCGGCAGATTTTTCGTGCACGTCCCGACTTTGTTGCTTTTGTTGATCTTCATTCTGAAGCTGTGCTTCATGCCCACGGAGGAGAGATTTCAACAAAACACATCTGGACAGGTGAGCTTGTGGTTGACCATCTGCAAAAAATGGATCTCGGGGAGTTTGTGCTGGTTTCACCTGATTATGGCTTTTCAAAGCAGGTTGCAAAGCTTGCCAGCCTGCTCAAGTGTTCACACACTGCAGCCGACAAAGATCGTTACGACACGGACAAAACCATAGTCAGTCAGGTTTCAAGTGTTGTGCAGGGCAAGACTGCAGTGATCTGTGATGACATGATCCGAACCGGAGGTTCCATTATCCAGACTGCAGAGCGCTGTCTGGAGGCAGGTGCAACAGGAATAGCTGTACTTGCCACCCACCTGGTCATGGCAGGAGATGCCCGTCAGCGTTTTCTTGACAGTTGCATTACAAAAGTGATTGGTTCCGATAGCTATCCCGGACGAGTCAGTGATGACCTGCTGGAAGTGTATTCCCTGGCCCCATTACTTGCCAAAATACTAAGAAGCTACCTGAGAATCGTGTAGGGGCCATCAGATAAGTATATATTCGGGTTGAACCTGGAAACAGCCCCAACTACTGAATTGTAAATGTTTGGATAGTGCCCCAGGTTCGTTCAATCCGGCGTGTGAACTATATTGATTCATATGTGAACACGCCGGATTGAACGAAGATGGGGTGCTAGCAGAATATTTACTCAGGTAAAGCCATATGCCTCCTCAAAATATCGAACTACAGCTCGCAAGTGATTTTGTCCAGTACACTGACTGCAATATTTTTCTGACAGGAAAAGCGGGAACCGGTAAAACCACTTTTCTTCATGGTCTACAGGAGCAGACTGCCAAGCGGATGATCATCACAGCCCCCACCGGAGTGGCTGCGATGAATGCCGGCGGAGTAACACTCCATTCTTTTTTTCAACTCCCTTTTGGTCCTTATGTGCCGGGCAGCGACGCATACGAACGTAACAGCCAGCGTCATTTTCGTTTTTCCAAAGAAAAAAAACAGATCATACAGAGTCTTGATCTGCTGGTAATTGATGAAATCAGTATGGTGCGGGCAGATCTTCTCGATGCTGTGGATGCCACACTGCGTCGTCATCGTTTCAGTAATCAGCCTTTTGGCGGAGTGCAGTTACTGATGATTGGTGATCTGCACCAGCTCGCCCCTGTGGCAAAACAGCATGAGTGGAGCCTTCTGCAGCAACATTATCAGTCGGTTTATTTTTTTTCCAGCAAGGCCCTGGCCCAGACTGAACTGCTGACCATTGAGCTGAAACATATTTATCGTCAATCTGATGCTGCTTTTATTAAACTGTTGAACCGGGTTCGGGAGAACAGTCTTGATGATGCCACTCTGGAGCAACTGAATGCTCGTTATATTGCAGATTTTAAGCCGCAGGAAGATCAAGGCTATATAACACTCACCACCCATAATGCCAGTGCAGATTCCATTAATCAAACAAGACTGCAGGCGCTTGACTGTAAAAAATATTTTTTCACCGCAGATATTGATGGCGATTTTCCTGAACATATTTTCCCGACACAGGAAAAACTGACGCTGAAAAAAGGCGCACAGGTGATGTTTGTGCGTAATGATTCTTCATCTGAAAAGCTCTATTACAATGGAAAAATAGGGAAAATAACAGGCATTATTGGAAAAACAATAGTTGTGAGCTGCCCTGGTGATAAAGATGAAATCCCTGTGGAACCAGTCAGCTGGGAGAATATCAAGTATACGATAAACGACGAAAGCAAGGAAATTGAAGAAGAAATTGTCGGAAAATTTGAGCAGCACCCCTTAAAACTTGCCTGGGCCATAACTATTCATAAAAGTCAGGGGCTCACTTTTGAGCGTGCTATTATTGATGCCCAGGCAGCCTTTACTCACGGTCAGGTGTATGTGGCACTGAGTCGTTGTAAAACCTTCGAGGGTATGGTGCTCAGTTCTTCTATTTCATCAACCGGAGTGGATAGTGATCCGGCAGTGCTGCAATTTGATGAAGAGGGTCGGCAGAATCCACCTTCCGAGAGCCTGTTGCAGGAAGCAAAAATCAATTATCAGCAGAAGCTCCTGTTTACGTGTTTTGATTTTGGGCTGCTTGCCAAACGCCTGGGGTATCTTGTTCATCTCTTAACGCGCAATGCAAGTGTTGTGCAGGTCGCTGGCGCTGGTGACATGCAGCTTGCTGAACAACAGGCAAGAGAAAATATTTTTGCAGTAAGTGATAATTTCAGGAATCAGCTACGAACGATTTTTGAGGATCATAAGCTGCCGGAAACTGATGAGTATACCCTTGAGCGAATCAGTAAGGCGTCCCGCTGGTTCCAGGATAAATTTGTAGAGATATTTGGCAAATCAGTGCAGACCCTCTATTTTGAGACGGATAATAAGGAACTTCGAAAAAAAATAAACAATGTTCTGAATAATTGTAGAAAAGAACTTGGAGTAAAACTGGCTGGAGTGCAAGCCTGTGAAAAAGGTTTTTCTCCAGCCGATTATTTACATGCGGTCTCCGGTGCTGAGATCGATTTTCAGCCATCAAAGGTGAAAAAGCAGCAGGCTCCCGCCTATACTGAATCAGATATTGATCATCCCGAACTGTTTGAACTTTTGAGAGACTGGCGCACTGCTAAGGCAAGTAAGCTTGATATTGCCCGTTTCCAGATTTTACACCAGCGGGTCTTGATTCAGATTGTGGTCTGTCTGCCGGATAACCTGAAAGATCTTAAGGGTATCCCGGGTGTTGGTAAAAAGACCATTGAGAATTACGGCAAAGAGATTGTGGAACATGTTCGTGACTATCGGAAAAAACATGGAATTGAAGCCGTTTTTTTGCCAACCCCCAAAGAACCCCTGAAAGAGAAAGATGGGCCTAAACAGGGCAGCACCAAAACCATCAGTCTGGATATGTTCCGTGAGGGAAAAAGTGTTGCTGAGATTGCAAAAGAAAGGGGCTTTGTCAATGCAACCATTGAAGGCCATCTCTCATCTTTTGTGGAAAAGGGAGAGCTTGCCATTGATAAGCTGCTTTCCTCCACGCAGCAGGAAGCCATTGCAACAGAACTTGCTGCCGAAGAAGAGAATTCACTGGGAGCAATAAAGGAACGGTTGGGAGATGCGTATTCCTATGGCCAGATTAAAATAATGTGTGCTCACCAGAAGTATCTGGCGTCGAAAGAATAAGAGGGTATTGTCTGTCAGTTTATCTTGATGTATCGGAAAATCAAGGTTTCTGTGGAAATCATTCCTGGTCATCTTGGAGTTGTTTGACAGTAAAATAAACCGATGTTGTTTGGATTGTAAGTTACCCTCTCGTAACACCGCTCCTGCGGTGTTACGTGTGTTTTGGCGTTCTGTACCGGGAAAGAAGAGAGTGTGACCGGGACAAACCCCAATTTTTCGCAGATTTATCACTAACGCGACAGCCAAAAGTCTCCAACAGGTTTGACCACCTTTATCGTATGATTCATTGGAAAAGGTCATCCAGAGGACTTTCCACCCCCTGTCCACCTTGTAGCAATACATGCGTATAGATCATGGTTGTGGAGACGTCATTGTGACCAAGAAGCGCCTGAATGGTTCTTATATCTGTGCCGCGCTGCAACAGGTGGGTTGCAAAAGAATGCCGGAAGGTATGGGCGCTGATCCTTTTGTCAATACCAACTTTTTTTACTGCGGACTTGATGGATTTATTGACTGCACTCGGATCGACATGATGCCGCCGTTTTTTTTTCGATCGGGGATCAACTGAAATGTTACGTGCAGGAAAGACATATTGCCATCCCCACTCAGACGCCGCCTTTGGATATTTTTTCGCCAGTGCGTGAGGTAAATAAACTTCTCCACAGCCAGAAGTCAGGTCGTGTACATGAATAGCCTTAACTCTGTTAAGGTGATCCTTGAGTAATGGCTCCATTGATTTGGGGAAAGTAGTCACTCTGTCTTTCCCCCCTTTTCCCGATCGAACCGTAATCTGCTTGTAGGCAAAGTCGATGTCCTGTATACGCAGACGCAATGCTTCTGAAATTCGTAATCCACTGCCATAGAGTAATTGGGTTATAAGCCGCGGTACTCCCTCTATTATGCTTATCACAGCGGCAACTTCCTCTCGTGATAAAACCACCGGTATTTTTTGTTTTTTTGTGGAGCGAACAGCATCAATTACTCCTACCAGTTCATGCTTGAGAACCTTTTTATAAAGAAAAATGAGCGCATTCATTGCCTGGTTTTGTGTTGATGGGGCAACATTTTTTTCAATGGCAAGGTGTGATAGAAAAGCTTCAATTTTGTACTCACTTTTAACAAAAAGCTTTGTACGATCCTTCATGCCATGAAAACGAATGAATCGTCTGATCCATTCACAATAGGAACGTTCGGTATGAATGGAGTAATGCCTGACTCGCATAACCCTCCGAACTTCATCGAGAATATTTGTTTTTTTGTGCTTGCCCACCGACTTATTCCTATGATATAATATTTAAATTGCAGACTTGATATTGGCACAGGGAAATTGTACCCGAAAATACGGTCAATATCAACTTATCAGGGAATTGCTACCTGACAATAATGGTTATTCGCGACACGAAGTCGCGTTTTTATATGTGATAACAGCAACATGTCGTTGCTGCGCTATCACCCGGCATGTTCCTGCCGGTATCCTAAGGAGGCATGCTGCCGTTGCGCTGATGACGGGGTGTGAAGCCCTCCTGACAATGTACCGAATTGGGAAGGAAACCGTGAGGTGGACTTCCCCTCTGGGAATCCCACCCGGTTAAGGGCTAGGATGGGACAATATGGCGAGAGTAGGCAAAGGATTTTACGCGTCGTCACCGAATACCGACCTACGGGGTTTAGCAGGTCGAGGATGCGCTTCCCAGTGTTTGCGCATGTTGGAGAGGTTGCAGGTTACTAACGTCCCTGCACGGAACCCAATTTCTTACCGGCGTCCAAGTTCCGCCTAAGTTGTCCGTTAAGGTAAAGACGAGGAACGTGGCACCCCAGATCCTTCGCTCGGAATTTTGAGCAGGCTAACCGTAAGGCAAGCTGTTGGAGGTCTGGATCGAGAGGTTATGAAGAAGCGAAGGTCTCATTGTAATGGTGGGAATATCGGGTGGAATATTCCTGACTCCGTAAGGAGGCTGAAATCTAAACCGGTGGCTCTTCACGAGAAAATAGACCGAATCAGTGGTATAAGGGAAAGCTAGAGACGGCCTCACGGCTGGGGCGCCCTTAGGCTTCGGCTACATTGACAGTTTATGTGTATCGTGAAGTAACTATAAATTTAATTACGGGAACCCCACTAAGGGGAACCTTTGAGCTGCTTGAGCCGTGTGATGGGAAACTATCACGCACGGTTCTGAGGGGGGAAGGGAGCCGCAAGGCTCCTGCCCTACCCGGTCTT
>JAYEOK010000188.1:0-843 GCA_034722915.1 Thermodesulfobacteriota bacterium
CGATTATGGCACTACTTTATTCTTAGACCAGCTATATGACTGTATTAGCGAAGTTGTCGTTTTTTTATGTAGTGAGAAGTAGGCCTTTCAGAGGAGTTTGGGAATGATTGGCGCAAAGTTGGGTTAGGTCTTGATACCTGTCTTCATGAAATCCTCTATGCTTTCTAGAATAATACTTATGCCAGAATACAAAGGGTAGTTCAGGGTGTCTGAGGTGGGTGATTGTTGTTGACATTGTGGTGCTCCTGTGTCGATTTGGATGAAGTGACAATAAAACCTTATTACTGATTTTATTGTCATCTATACTGACACAGAAGGCACCCGTTATTATGTCATTTTCAGAGCCGTGATGGTGCTGTTTTACAGATTTGTGTGACAAGAAACCGAACGTTATTGTGGTTCTTCAATATCTAGCTCATCAGCACTACCGACTACCACTGAGGATTGCAGGGAGCATTAGATTCCAGAAGCCATTGTTCATTGAATTAGAAGTGTACCCTGTGCCATCCGGAGCATTTGGCACCGTAGGATCATAATTATTCCCATTTGGGTCTGTCTCGCCTGCAATGTAGTTCAAATATTCCTGTAGATCGGTATAGCCATCCCTATCAAAATCACTTGTTTGATTAGCCGTTGTCAGATTACCAAAATATATTTGTTCCCAATCATCATCACTTCCATCGTTATCACTATCAATAAAGATTTGGGGAATACCTACCATCACATCACGGACAGCTGTGGCTGATCCGCCATCATACCTGACGGTTGCCTCTAAACGCAGAATACTCCCGTCCGATGGAGCAGTAGAACTTACTGCCGGTGACATCTGCACTGTCCTTACTT
>JAYEOK010000188.1:943-11180 GCA_034722915.1 Thermodesulfobacteriota bacterium
ATTCGAGTATAGCCAGGGAGCAATGCATCCAGTACCACATTTGTCAATGTTGAACCTGTTGGATTGCTTACCGTCAGGGCATAGAACAAATGCTCACCACGACGAACCGGATCAGGGGCGGCTGAAACACTCAACAATAATGGTGGCGTTGACTGCACAGCTGTAACCATATTGCCAGTGCTGGATACGGATGAACTGTCTACTATCCCGGATACGATAGCTTCAGCAACCAGCAGCGTCCCGTCTGCAGCGCTTTCTGATACCTGCACGGTGAAGCGCCGCCCCACCTCACCATCTGCTCCAACCGTACCCAGTGGCCAGCGAACTTCACCACCATTAAGCAGTCCCCCCTCTGTTGCTGAAACAAATGTTGTCCCAGTCGGCACTGAAACTGCCAAGGTGCTATTGGACATGTTTAGTCCGCTTCGGTTGCGTACCCGAAGAGTGTAACTTAACAGATTTCCAGCACCAATTTGATCACGCTCTTCAACAAAACTCAATGATACTGCCGGAGTGTTGTCCACCATCACATCACGGACAGCTGTGGCTGATCCGCCATCATACCTGACGGTTGCCTCTAAACGCAGAATACTCCCGTCCGATGGAGCAGTAGAACTTACTGCCGGTGACATCTGCACTGTCCTTACTTCGCCTGGCGAAAGATCACCCAATTGCCAGCGTACAGATTCTCCAGCATAACAGACTGAGCTCCCATCAACACAGCCACCGTCACCTGTCATATCGTCCTCAGAGATTCGAGTATAGCCAGGGAGCAATGCATCCAGTACCACATTTGTCAATGTTGAACCTGTTGGATTGCTTACCGTCAGGGCATAGAACAAATGCTCACCACGACGAACCGGATCAGGGGCGGCTGAAAATCCTATTTCTGCATAGGATGGGATTGGGTGAATCACCAATCCCAAAAATGTAGTTAAGAAAAAAAACTCTACCCATGTACATTCTTTAATATAGATCCAAAACTTACGATAAAGTTTGTAACTATTTACTGATGAGAATGGTATGTACGATAAATATTCTTGCATAGCGGGCGCTCCTGTCAAGATTATTAGCATTAACGGAAAGAATATTTTAAATTATAAAAAAAGCCGAGCTACCTCATCAAAAAGGTAACTCGGCTATCTTTAAAGACCCGTAGTTTTCCGTCCCTGTCTCACAACAGGTTTGGCTTTATCTGTTGCTGCGAATGTTGCTTATAACGATTATAAAATATGAATCACCCCTCAATAAAGCATAGAAACGAAACTATTAAAATAGGTAATAATACCTGTTTTTGTGGTATTTCTGGAAATAATTACAAAACTAAACGTTACTCACAAAACATATGGAAATTATTGAACAGAAAAAAAATGGCTTCTTCAAAGTAAATTCAAACATCGAATTCACAAAGAAGGAGCGTGTGCATATGCAGCTGTACCACCAATCTCGATCAAACTTCCCATCAAGTTCAACCAAAGACTGATTTCGTAAACCACCTCCAGATAAAATGTATTCGTCACCGAACCAAGTCCCTGGTTACCACTTAGCGGACGATTTTCTCGTACTAAGCGATGCTGATAAGTTCATTGGTGGAATTTTTGTTTAATGATTGTTAATAGATCAACTTGTTGGAGCCTTAGTCAAAACTGAACTTACCAGTGTGTTCTTATAACACGCAGCCACGTTAAAGAAACATCCTCTTTTCCAAAAGATTTAGCCAAATAATGGCATTCCAATAACGCTTCGCTTGGTCTTATGCTTTGGCTGTTCAGTAAAGTCACCACTCCTCAAAACGAAAAATGCACATCTACAAATAGTTAAATCCATATGAACTATTTGAAAATATGTAGTGTTTAAGTACACATAAGGTACGGTTTGCCGTTAACATCCCTCAATGTACATTTTTCTTAGACTAACTACCTGTAAAAAGGTAGAAACGGTTCCAACACCTTGATCATCAACCACTCCCTCGTCCGGTTCACACTGTAACGAGTAGGTATCCCTCAGGTGATAAGTATTCAATGGAAATGATACTATCAATATTCCAGAGTAGATTTTATTTTTAGATCTCAGAATCATCATGGAAAATGATTCATAGCAGCACTACAGCTGCTCTAAGCCAAAGTATAATTCAAGTCACCCTCGACAAATATTTACGGAATATCAGTGCGGTACATTGAATATGCTTTAGAAATAATATCTATATCAACGAAGTGAAAATAAAATTTGATAAGGAATATATAGGATACAAATTTCATGATTCTGAAAGCATTTGGTATCCATTCTGGTAGACGATTCATCTGGAATAGCAGGGTGGTATCTGGAAAAATAGGGGGTATTCTGGAATTGATGAAAAATATGTGTTCAGGAAGGTGTTAAAGAAAAATGCTTGATTAACGGCGAGATAGCAGTGTTTGTTGTAAGGTGTTATGGGGGGTAGGTGATTAAAATCATAGATGTTTTGATTTATGTTGCAATTAATTTGTGAGTGTTGTAAAAAGACGGATTCACATTGTTTCAATCAATTTTTATGAGTCGGGGCGTAGCGCAGCCTGGTTAGCGCGCCTGCCTTGGGAGCAGGAGGCCGTAGGTTCGAATCCTACCGCCCCGACCATTTTTCAGTATAGAAGCCGAACACTTACATGGTGTTTGGCTTTTTCTTTTTCCCGCCCCCCCTACCTTGCATTTTTTTTGTCAAACACCATCAGGAGTCTCATTCAGCTTAGTACTCCAGAATGATCCCAGATACTCAGTTTCCTCAGTAGCAGAATTGTCGAAGTGACCTGTGTAAATTTCAGTTGGTTTTTGCTTATCATGCCTCAGTGAGGTGTGAAAAAAAACAAGCCGTATCGTTAATTATTTTCGCTTTAACCGTAGGTCTTAATATGGTACGATAAAAAGACAGGAGGTTTGGGGATGAATATTACCAGTGACATAAAACCAATCACATATTTAAAGAATCGGGCTGCAGAGGTACTGCAACAGATCAACGAGACTCATCGTCCAGTTATCATAACTCAGAATGGTGAACCTAGAGCAGTTCTACAGGATCCTGAGAGCTATGAAAACATGAGGAATGCTATTGGAATCTTGAAACTTATTTCTCAAGGTGAAGAGGATATCAAGCAGGGTAAGGTGAAATCCCAAGAAAATGTCTTTAGTGATATTGAGAAAAGAGTAAGACAGAATGTCGAAAACGTATGAAGTGATCTGGTCTGAAACTGCTGAAAACGATCTTTTGAAAATCATTGAATACATTGCTCAAGATAGCCCCAATAATGCTTTAAAAATTCTTGAGAAAATCAAAAAACAGGTTGCTGACCTATCTTTTTTTCCTGAGAAGTGCCGTATTGTACCGGAGTTGTATAACCAAGGAATAACCTTGTACCGAGAGATGGTTATTTCACCATGGAGAGTGCAGTACCGTATTGCTGATTCACAGGTGTTTGTTTTATCAGTACTTGATTCAAGACAGAATATTGAGGACATCTTGTTGAGAAGGTTGACTCAGCATATTATTTGACAAGTTAAAATCAGGTACAGAAGAATTGTTCTCGTTGACGTTCATTTGACGTTTGGATCAAAAAAGGGGGACAAAAAAGGGGGACATTATTTATTTAATCCACAGCAGTCCGATAAATGGGGTACGAATTATATCTGTCGCAACAACTACCACCCAGTTATCACATGAGGATAAGCTAGAATTTTTCTATCTGCAGTCAAAAGGGTTAAGTTGTGAATTCTTGCTGTGGCAGTGATTATGCGATCAGCAGGATCCTGGTGAAATGAGTCCGGCAGAGAGTAGGCCTCTTGGATTATCGACAGATTGATGTCTTTGAGTTGCCAGTCGTTAACGGCGAGGTAGTGGTTGAACCAGGTTTTCCAGTGTTGGTTAAGCGTAATTCGTTTGCGCTCAGAAAGACAGGCTATCTCGGCACAACTGATGGGAGAAACATACACGGTGGTATCGTCTTTTTTAAGTATGTCGACAGCGGCAGAGGACAACGAAGATGGGGAGGATATCGCCCAGATAATACAACAGGTGTCCAGGAGAACATTCACAGTTTACCTTGCAACATATTCCAGTCATTCGGGGGAAATGATGGTTCTGTGAGATCTGTATGAATAACAACACTCCCTTCTCCACAGCCCAAGCGTGTTTTATTGATTGTGACGGGTCTTTGTTTGGAAGGCACAACCATGGCTAAGGGAACGTTGCGCCTGCATATCAGGACTTTTTCTCCCTGCTCCACAATTGAAAGATACTTCCCCAGGTGGTTTTTAAATTCTGCGATATTTGCTGATTTCATACATACACAGTAGGCCATGTAGTTGGCCATGTCAAGTATGGATACATCTGCCACCTTTTCTATTCAGGCGTTGAGACGCTAATAATAGGGGACTTAATAATAGGAGGGGGACAGACCCCGATTGATTCCGATTCTATTGCCTGCAACACTAACTGGATAGCATAGGAATTTTCATTTTTTACGAAGCTTAAAAAATGAATACCGAACATTAAAGGACGAATATCGAATATCGAACAGGTAAGCGAGCCTGCGAGACTCCGAGGAATGTCGAACCGCAGAAGGGGAAAAGCTCTTGATCCGTCTTTTATTCCGATCGATATTCGATATTCCTCGGAGTCTGCGCTTACCTGTTCGACATTCGACATTCTCTTTTTAAAACCCGCCCAAAGGGCGCTAAGTTCACAATGGTAGAAAAATTGTTCTGACATGAGTACTCTCCTTTTAAAGAATTAAAGGGATGGTACTCAATTTTATGTGGAGTTCTAAAAAGAGAAAATCTTTCTATGTTGGTGAAACTACAGGTGTGGTAGAATATGTGCATGATCAACTCAGCATAAACACGAGCTCAGCATAAACGTAAAAACTGGTTATTCTCTGAAAAACCGGAAGGAGCAGAAGCCAGCGCTACCCTTTACAGCCTTATTGAAACCGCCAAAGCTAATCAACTTGAGCCTTACAGTTACCTGCGCTATCTGTTTGAAAAATTGTCTACGACATCACCGGACAAATTTCATGATCTACTGCCAACCGTTAAGCCGGCTGCCAACAGCAAACTGGTAATCAATGATTTTCTCATCTTTTGTTCCTTTTTTCCTGGTTTGATAGTAATTGTGATTTTCTAAATTGGCAGCACCCTGACATCAGGCTGCTGCTCAATACCTCATACTCATGCCTTCATTGCTTCAGCATCTTTAACGTAAAGATGTACATCCTGTTGCGGATAGGGCATACCGACCCCCTCAGCATCGAAACGTTTTTTGACTTCCCTGGTAACGTCCCAATACACATCCCAGTAATCAGCGCTTTTGGTCCAGGGCCGACAGATAAAATTGACCGAGGAATCGGCCAGGGTATGTACTTTAATCGTTGGTTCCGGATTTTTCAGCACCATGGGATGGTTGCTTACGATGTCATTGAGAATCGACAAAGTCTGATCGATGTCGTCGTCATAGCCGATACCGAATTCCATGTCGACCCGCCGCTTGTCGACACTGGTTGAATTCGTAATAACATTGCTGAAGATGGCGTTGTTGGGCACTATCATTTCCTTGTTATCTGCGGTTCTGATCGTTGTCGCTAACAAATTCAGCGAGGTGACCTTGCCGGTAACACCGCCTGCTTCTACAAGATCGTCAATGTCAAAAGGCCGGAAGAACAGAATCATCAACCCGCTGGCAAAATTACTCAACGAATCCTGGAGTGCAAAGGCAATAATGAAGCCGGCTGCACCAACCAGGGCAAGAAGAGGAGCAACTGAGATCTCTAATGCGGTCAGAGCCACGATAATACCGGCTATCATTACGACCCAGCGGACGGCCTTGACCAGGAACTGCTCTAACAGTTGCGGCAGCTGTACCCTGTTCATGGCTCTGTGCATCAGCCAGCTGATAAAGCGTGCCAGGAACCAGGCTCCGAACAGAATGCCGAAGAAAACGGCAAGGTTCTTTACCCAGCGCATCCCCCCTTCCTCAGAGAGGATCCAACCCTTGATTATAACCCAGGATGAGGTGGTATCGGTCAGATCGAGATTGATACCACTAACAGATCGAATGTAGAGCCGATAATCCTTAATCACTGCCAGGGTCTTACTGTCGTCTTTATCGGTCCTGCTTGCGAGTTCGTCGACTGTGGTACGGAAATTATCGACCAGCTTGATTCGCTCCAGACGCAGGCTGTTGACCAGTTCAAGCATGTCGATTTTCTCATCTTTTTTCTCTGCTCTGGCGTCTTCCATTGCCTTTGCGGTATCTTCCAGGACGTTGCTCCTGTCGGCTTCAAGGGCGACAGCCGTCATTTTTGTTTTGGTAGTGACCTTATCAGCAGCCTGTTGAGCATCGGTGGTTACTGTATGAGCCTCTGCCGCTGCTTTTTTGACCTCATTCACATCCTTCTTGCCCGCAGCATCACTGACTGCACTCTTAACTTTTTGCACGGCATCCTGAGCCTTGTCAGCAGCGGCAACAGTCTCTTCAATGCCCTGCTTGGTTTCATCAGACATCTTGTCATACATTTCAGCAGTCTTTTCAGCTGCGTCGGCTGCCTCTGTAACAGTCTGCTGCACTGTTGCAATCTTTTCTTGTGCCTTTTGCGCTGCCTTTTCCGCATCTTGCATCGCTGCTGCATCACCGGATTCCTGGGCTGACTCGGTATTTTCTTTGACCTGTTGAAGTTCCTCTTTCGCGTCTTCAACCTGATTCTGAATCTCCTTGGTCTTGGCGATCTCTATAGACTGGCGTTTTACCGCAATTTCAGCCTTGGATATAGAGACCGCCTTTTCCCTTACCAGCGCCTGCCAGCCATCGGCCTCAATCAGTAATTCTGCTTTGGTGAAAGGGTGGAGCATCAAAGCCAGTTCATCAGCCGGGATGTCAGGATTTGCCGTTGTCTGGGCAGCTGGTTTGTCTTTGCTTTCCTCGGCAGCAAAGACAAGCGTGGAGGTCGCCAGGAGTGCAGCAATGGTGATGGTAAGCATAAATGGAAATCGCAACTTCATAGAAATATCCTTTAGAATTAAGTACAAATTAAAAGAGTCGAATCTGCAGCCACTATCTTAAATGATGGAATAACTTTTTTATGTCAATTCGCATAGACAATTATTTTTTCAACAGACCCTTTTTCTTTTCTTTTTTTTCATCCAGGCCAACTGCTTCTTTGGCTGTGTCCTTAGCTGCGTCAGCAGGGCCGCAGGGACCGCCAGCACTGACGGTGGCCTTCATAGCTGTATTTCTGGCAGCCTTTGCAGCAGTACAGTCGCGATCCAGGACTTCTTTTGGACCTGCGACTGCAGCCATATTCCACAGCAGGAGTGATGTAACAACAATTATGGTCAAGAATGGTTTTTTCATGATGAGTCTTCCTTGTGTTTAATAGTGTATGTGTAACTAAAAATGGGTGAAAGTTAAAGTTAAAATTTGGCCAGTATCTTAAAAAATATAGTGTCGCCTTCAAGGCGTTTTTTGTTGTCAAATTCGTGTCACGATTCATGCGCACTACGGATTACTGATCGATTGCCGTGGGCTCACGGTAGTGCTAGAACTTGCCGAAGGCGCCCAGCTTCACAAAATTGTTGAAATAGTGGTCGGATTCGGCTCGTTGGAAGTTCTTGACAGTGACGGGGACGAGCTGGGCCTGAGTGTCGACTGCTAACGCTGGCCCTGTACTGATCACAACGGCTGCGCAAACTGCGATAGCCATTACACACTTGGCTTTCATTCTCGTCATGGTCATGCTTTGTATCTCTTTATTGCACCATGGAGAACACAGTATCGTATTGCTGGTTCTAAGGTGTTTGTTTTATCAGTACTTGACTCCAGGCAAAACATTGAGGGCATTCTGTTAAAGAGGTTAACTCAGCATATTATTTGATGGGTTAAAATCAGGTACAGAAGAATTGTTGCTGTTGATGTTCATTTGACGTTTGAATCAAAACAACTGCAAATTAGACGAAATAGGTGGGGTAAATCGAAATCGCTTATTTGTGTAACACGTTAGTGCCTTACTCGTTAATTCCTGTCACTCTTTTCAGTACCCCCTTGAGGGGTATAAAAAACAGGTAAGCGTAGACTCCGAGAAAATGAAAAGTTCGTTTAACGTTAGCAAGTTGGACATACCAACAAGGCACTTATACCCCTCAAGGGGGTACTGAAAAGAGTGCCGGCCTCACTTACCGTTTACCGGTGTTAGTATTCTTTAATAACGGCGGGTTGCCTGTGTGTTGATTTTGAACGTCCGACGCCTTGGGAGCAGGAGGCCGTAGGTTCGAATCCTACCGCCCCGACCATTATTGCGGTGTCTACCGAATCGGAACTTGTTAGCCTTTCAGTCTCCAGTTGTTGGGTCGACATCGTTTTTGAGTTCATTTTCATCATCATCATCATCATTGTCAAGTTCATTCTCTTCAGCCTCGGCTGCTCTTTTTTTAAGTTCTTCCTGTTCCTGCTGCATACGGACTGCTTTAGGAATTTTTGATTCTGGAAGAATAAGTTCTGTGATTTTTTCTATTTCTTCCTGGAGATCCGGATCGTCGAGGCAGATATCACATTCGGCGGCATGTTTTTCAATAAACGAGACCATCCGGGCTGGAGCCATGGTTTCATTGCTTACGTGGATGTACCACCCTTTAATTTGTTTGATGAGTCTTTCGCACTGCATACTGTTCTGTTTTTTACCTAGGTGATGGAGGTGGAGTAATCTAACACACGTGATGTAAGGTACTTATTTGATTTCATGTTGTATCAGTAGATTGACAAGCAAAATAAACATTATATTCCGAGAAAGCAAATGATAAAAAAGTTGTTTTCCACCGTGATTGTTATTAGAATGGCTGGCATCCTGTGGAAGTGGATAGTGCACTGGTGGCGCTCCCGGACTTCAAATCCGGTGTAGCGGGTTAATAGCTCGCTAGGTGGGTTCGATTCCCATGCACTTCCGCCAACTTTTTTTATGTTGTCTCTGTTTCTTTTATGAGAGGGTGTCCCATTTCTTCCCGTTGTGCCACGTACCCGCTGGCAACTTTTCTTGCAATATTGCGTATTCTTCCAATATATCGTGTTCGTTCTGCCACACTAATCGCTTTTCTCGCATCGAGAAGGTTGAAGGTATGCGAGCATTTCAGGCAGTAGTCATAAGCGGGTAGAACCAATCCTTTTTCTATCAGTTTCAGCCCTTCTTCTTCATAGGTTGTGAAAAAGTTGATCAGTTCTGCTACGTTTGCTTCTTCAAAATTAAATGTGGAGAATTCAACTTCTGCCTGATGGAAGATTTCTCCGTAACTGACAGAGTCGTTCCAGGCAATATCGTATACCGAGTCCACCCCTTGCAGGTACATGGCTATTCGTTCCAGTCCATAGGTGATTTCCACGGTTGTGGGGGAAAGATCTATGGAGCCAGCCTGTTGAAAATAGGTGAATTGGGTGATTTCCATACCATCAAGCCATACTTCCCAGCCAAGGCCCCAGGCACCAAGTGTAGGGGACTCCCAGTCATCTTCAACAAAACGGATGTCATGTTCAAGCAGGTCAAGGCCAAAGCGTTTCAGGCTTCCGAGATAGAGTTCCTGCACTTCGATTGGAGATGGTTTCAGGACAACCTGGTACTGGTAGTAGTGTTGGAGGCGGTTGGGGTTGTTTCCGTAACGACCATCTGTGGGGCGTCTGGAGGGTTGTACGTAAGCAGCTTTCCAGGGTTCAGGGCCAAGAGCACGAAGTAAAGTGGCGGGATGAAAGGTTCCAGCCCCTACTTCCATGTCGTAAGGCTGCTGAATAACGCAACCCTGGTCGGCCCAGTATTGATTAAGCTGTGAGATGATATCCTGAAAATTCATTCAATATTCCTGCGATGATTAAGGAGGTTGATTTTTGTTCGATGCTGCTTACTTTTCACATTCAATTATGACTGTTTATCTCTTTTCAAAAAAACACGAAAAGAATTTATAAGGTACTAAATTTTTAGATGGCTAAGTAAAAAACTTCATATACGAGGCGCGTATATTTTCTATTATTTCGGCGTACTAGAATACGTCGTAATGATAGAAAATATACAGCAATGAAGCAGATGAAGAGTTTTTACGACGCCATCAAAGTTTAATTTATTATATTTACCATAGCCTTTATCCCGGGTAAATAATTATTTTTGTGGTTTTGTGAGAACCCACTGAAATAATGTAAAGTTTTTTGGTTTCTGTCTATGCTATCATTACAATCCATGCC
>JAYEOK010000189.1:0-2606 GCA_034722915.1 Thermodesulfobacteriota bacterium
CTGGCCGGTTGTTTCCAGCAACGGGAGCAAAATGATTTGCAACGCCTGCAACTGGTGGTTGATCTTGTCAATCACAAGGGCTGCAAGACACGTATGCTGCTTAATTATTTTGGTGAGGATCTGGATGCGGACTGCGGCCATTGTCAGTTTTGCCTCCATGGTGAAAACGCCACCATACAGAGAGAAATAACAACTCTACCTGAACCTGATAAGAGAGTGACGGAGCAGTTAAAAGAGCTTCGCGCAGAATATCCGCAAGCACTTGGCTCAACCAGGCAGATGAGCCGGTTTCTATGTGGTTTACCATCACCCATGCTGAGCAGAGAAAAATTAACGAAGCATTCCTTGTTTGGCTGGGCCGGGAGTTTTTCGTTTACTTGTCTTGTGGAGTGGGCGGAAGAAGCGTTGAAAGAATCCTATCAATAGTTACCGTTTTTCCAGTAAAGCGATTGTTTCAATATGGTGAGTCTGGGGGAACATATCAATTAATTGCAGTTTTTTCAGGAAAAATCCCTGGCCCAGCAGGTCGGCCAGGTCACGGCAGAGGGTTGCCGGATCGCAGGAGACATAAACCATCCGTTTACTGCATAAGCTGGCAAGCTCTCCAGCAAGTCCCGGCACTCCCTGTCTTGGCGGGTCTATGACTACACAATCAAACGTTCTGTTCTCCTGTACCAGTGTTTCACAAGCCTGGTGGATGGGACGTTTCAGGAATTCTGTATTATTTTGTCCGGCATCAGTACTGTTTTTACGACCACTGCGGATGGCGGAACCCTGTCCTTCAATACCCAGCACTGATCCGGCCTGTTCTGCAAGCGGTATGGAAAAGTTACCCATGCCGCAGAAGAGATCAAGTACTGTTTCTTTTTCTGTTATTCGGCAAAAGTCGAGCACGGTGTGTATGAGATTGATATTCTGCTTGAGATTTACCTGGCAAAAACCACCTGTTTCCCATGATAGAGAAAGTGGCCTGCTACTGTGGCCTGGTATTGGCAAAAGGGTAACAGAAAGAGAATCGCGGCCGGTAGCACCAAAGCCATCCCCCAGAAAAAAAATATTTTGTATTTCAGAAATGCTTTGAACCAACTCCTGTGCATGTTGTTTATCTGCCGGTCGTGGTTTCCGTTTGCAATGAATCAGAATATGTATATTTGAACTCTTTGGATCATAGAGAATTTCCAGAGCTTCTGTCTGGGAGAGAAGCCTGGTAAATACTCGTTGCGGCACGAGTTTCTGCAAACAGTCATTGATTTCATCTCTGGCCAGCAGACAGTTGTCTATAGCAATACAATGGTGGCTGCGACGTTTATGAAAACCAAGCACCTGATTCTCATCAACCTGCAGACGAATCCGTTGTCGATAATGAAATTGTTGTGGCGATGCCAGTGGCACCTTCAGTAATGTGCCAGCTGCTTTCTGGAGATCAGGATGGCCGCTTCTGACAAGCAGATCTTTAACAATGGACTGTTTTACCTGTAACTGATACGGATAGCTTATGTGCTGAAAGTCACAGCCACCACATTTCTGATAATAAGGGCAGGGGGGCTGGATACGCCCGGGAGAGGGAGTGACTACTTCCGTGACCACAGCTTGCGCCAGGTTTTTGCTTTGCGATCGTATTTTGGCCCTGACTTCTTCACCCGGTATGGCACCTTCAATCAGCACTACCATTCCATCCTTGTCATAACTCAGGCCAAAGCCTCCATGAACAAGTTTTTCAATATGATATACGGGTGAATTCATGTGGGTAGATGGTGTGGCGGAACATTCAACGGCAGTTCATGTGGGTTGGTCAGAAATGAATGAATTTGTTCTGTGTTACGTTCAGTTAACCCAATTTTCGATTTTTACAGATTTTATTCTTTTAAATTCTTTTTCATTATTTGTTATTAATATTAAATTCTTACTTAATGCATGAGCAGCGATCAGCATGTCAAGCGGACCAATAGTATCTCCTTGTTTTTCAAGTTGGGAACGTATTGTTCCGTAATATCTCGACGCATTTTCATCATATGGAGAAATTTCAAAAGGATTGAGAAACTCTTCAAGCCGTTTCAGGTTTTGCTTGATACGCGTACTTTTACAAACACCGTAATGCAGTTCTGATACGGAAATAGATGATATGCCAATGAGGCCGATTTCTATATTTTTAAACCTCTGTATAACCTCAGGTGGACGCTTATTCATAATGTAGATGCAGATGTTTGTGTCAATCAAAAATTTCATCAAGACCTACTCTTTTCTGCTGAGATTTTGGTTGATTTCGTTCGGCGATGAATGGTGTATCATATTTTTTTAAATTTTTCTCCCAAGTATCCCATATAGTGTTGTTTTTGGGTAATATCAGAACTCCTTCAGGCACTTTTTTTACATAAACCTCTTTTCCCTCAAAACGGTAGGATTTTGGCAAGCGTACAGCTTGACTCTGGCCATTGAAAAAAAGTTTGGCAGTATCCATAATAACCTCCTTTGTAAAGTGGTTAGTCTATATTAATAAGTATATATTAAGCTGGCTTTATGTCAAGAGGTATTGCTGGAAGGCATTTGTGGTGTTGAGGCACAGAGCGATCGGTAGTTATTTCCGATGAACTTAAAATAACTTGATA
>JAYEOK010000190.1:0-8898 GCA_034722915.1 Thermodesulfobacteriota bacterium
TGGTTGAAGTTGTATAGCTCCCTTTTGCAGTAAATGCTGATCCTGCAAGCAGGCCAGCGACATCACCGCGTTTTATAATCTTTTCACCAAGAAGATTGCCGCTTTCATGGATTTTAATCGGGCTGTCAAGAGCCTTCAGCATGTCGGTGAGTGGTTCAAGAACCTCATACTCCACATGAATAAACTCAACAGCAGCCCTGGCCTGAGCCTCGGTTTCAGCAACAACGGATGCCAGTACATCACCGATATAACGGGTTGTCTCGCCCTGCTCTATCATCAAAGGCCAGTCTTCAACAATGAGACCGGAATTCCGTTGTCCGGGGATATCCGCAGGCAGCAGGACACGTTTTACGCCGGGCTGTTGTTCCGCCTCACCGACATCAATGGAAACAATTCCAGCTCTTGGATGATCGGAAAACTTCAACGCACCGTGGAGCATGCCGTCAAAACGCAAATCATCAATAAAGGGTTTGCGACCAATGGCCCGCTCCACAGCTTTAAATTTCGGACTGGAGACGCCAATCCCCGCTCTCTCTTCAAACGGAGTGTCTTTGTTTTCACGCAGGGCTGTTGCTGCCGCAATAACTGCATCAACAATTTTCACATAACCGGTACAACGGCAAAGATTAAATTGTAATGCCTTCAGAACCTCGGCTCTGGTGGGATTATTATTTTTTGTCAGCAAAATTTTGGTTCTGGTCAGGAATCCAGGCGTACAAAATCCACACTGCACAGCACCACTGCCGACAAATGCCCGGCCAAGGGTCTGCAAAAGAGACTCGGGCAGGCCTTCGAGGGTGACAACTTTTTTACCCGCAACTTTCTTCATGGGGGTCGCGCAGGCAAGGACTGCCTTTTCATCCACCTCCACCAGACAAGCTCCACATGCAGCCTGGCCAGAACAGCCATCTTTAGCTGCTGTCAGATCTTTTTCGTTGCGTAACCAGGAGAGCAGGGAAACATCCTCGTCTCCTGTGTATTGTGTTACTTCACCGTTGAGTGTCAGTTCAATCATAGTGTCCCCCGTAGATCAGAAAATATCGAATTATCGAATTATCGAATTTATCCTTAACCAAACCTCTGTATTGTTTGAAAAAGTCTAGTAAACCCTTGCTGTTGCACGATCCATCAAACGTTGCAGCACATCTGCAGAATTTTTCATCTTAGACAAAAAGATCATTGCAGCAATAATATAAGGTTTGTAGCTGGCTTCTTTATACTGCGGTACACGATAACGATCAAATACAGAAGCTTCCACCTCACCATGTTCACAGGATACCCCACTGATGTCAGCTGGCAGACAATGCATGTACAGAGCAGATCCATTATGGGTGGTGGCCATAAGTTCCTCGGTGCAAGTCCAATCCATATGTTTTTTATTCTGACCAAGCAGCTCCTGCTCAAGGACTTTAATGCCGTCCATATCGCTATTACCATACAGATCAGTGCGTTTTTCCATCGCGGCAAAAGGTGCCCAGCTTTTAGGGTAAACGATATCTGCATCCTGAAATGCTTCAGCCATGGAGTTTGATTTGGTAAATGATCCACCGGCTTCAGCAGCCTGTCTGGCAGCAATAGCCTCAACTTCCGGCATCACTTCATATCCTTCAGGGTGGGCAAGCGCAACATCCATTCCAAAGCGGGTCATCAGGCCGATAACACCCTGGGGAACAGACAAGGGTTTCCCATAAGATGGGGAGTAGGCCCAGGACATGGCAATCTTTTTCCCTGCCAGATTCTCAACCCCGCCAAAGTGTTTGATGATATGCAGCATATCAGACATGGACTGGGTGGGGTGATCGATATCACACTGCAGGTTTACAAGGGTGGGGCGCTGTTCAAGCACTCCTTCCTCATGGCCGGCCTGAACAGATTCTGCGACATTACGCATGTAAGCGTTGCCCTTACCGATATACATATCATCACGAATACCGATAACATCAGCCATAAAGGAGATCATGTTCGCGGTTTCACGAACGGTCTCACCATGGGCAATCTGCGACTTTCCTTCATCAAGATCCTGTACTTCAAGGCCAAGAAGATTGCAGGCACTGGTAAAACTGAATCGGGTACGGGTGGAGTTGTCACGAAACAGAGAAACACCCAGCCCCGAATCAAAAACACGGCTGGAAATATTCTGCTCGCGCATGCCGCGCAGGATTTCTGCCACTGTAAAGGTGGCGCTGATTTCATCGTCTGATTTTTCCCAGGTCAGGAGAAAATCGTCGTTATACATATTTCGATAATCAAGGGTGGCAAGCTCCCTGATTAATTGTTCAATTCCTAGTTTGTCCATTTTTTCTCCTGATATTAAGGGACTATCTGAGTTCCCTTTCCATGGCGAATAGCTTCGCCTATATTTTCCGGGTTAGTGATGATTACTTTCTGACCGCCATTTTTTATAAAATCAATGGCAGCTTCAATTTTGGGAGCCATGGAACCCGGTGCAAAATGGTCGTCGTGAAGATATTTCTCCATTTCTGCCACCGGTACCCGGCCAAGAGGCTTTTCGTCAACGGTACCAAAATTCAACAGAACCTGCTCTATTGCTGTGGAAATAACAAGCAGAGGAGCATTAAGGTTAGTGGCCAGTAAAGATGCTGTCTTATCCTTATCGATTACAGCATCAACACTTGTGAGACCGATATCACTTCGAACAACGGGTACCCCGCCACCTCCTGCTGTAACTACATGAAAATCATTTTCAAGAAGAGCAACAACAGCATCTTCTTCAACTATTTTTAACGGTAAGGGAGATGCAACCACCCTGCGATAGCCACGATTCGAATCCTGTTTTAATATCCAGTCGGGATGCTGTTCTCTTAATTTTGAAAGCTTCTCTTCAAGATAGAATTCACCAATTGGCTTATCCGGTACAATAAAGCCCGGGTCAGTTGGACTCACTTCGACCTGGGTGACAATGGTCACAGCTTTAGCATCCAGTTTACGATTTTGCAGCTCATCAGTTAAGGCCTGTTGAATCTGAAGGCCAATGGCTCCCTGAGTATCGGCCACGCAGGAACTCAAGGGCACAATGTGCAGTCCGATCTGGTCACGGGCGATCTCCGAACGAAGCATGATAAAACCAACCTGCGGTCCATTACCATGGGTAATCACTAACTGATAGCCCAGCTCAACAAGGTCAACAAGATGCTGAATTGTCTCGCAAATGGCATTGTACTGATCCTCTACCGTTTGTTGATCCCGATGCTTAATCAGGGAATTGCCTCCAATGGCAATAACAGCAAGTTGTTTTTTCACAATCAGTATGGCCTTAATTCTTCTCTACGTAAACGCTTGGCAGAGCAGCATAAAGAGCAGCACAGCGAACAAGATCAGCCTTCCAGGTTTTTTCGTTTGGTGCGTGGGCTTCAGCTTCTTTGCCAGGGCCAAAACCAACTGTTGGAATATCATGCATACCAGTGATTGCGACACCATTGGTGGAAAAGGTCCACTTGTCAATGCGAGGATCAGTTTTAAAAAGTGATGAATAGGCCGCAGCTGTTGCCTGAACTGCCGGATGATCTTCTGCAACAACCCATGATGGGAAATAGCAGTCAGTGGGATAGACAAGACCGGTGTAGGCTGGAGTGTCATACTTGTACATGGTTACCTTGGCACCAGCTGCTTTTGCGGCCGGAAGTTCCGCAATCTGGGACATGGCAAGTTCCTTGTCTTCTCCAACAGTGAGTCGCCTGTCAATGGAAACTGCACATCCATCGGCCACAGCACAACGTGATGGAGAAGTATAGAATATCTGGGAAACAGTGAGTGATCCTTTACCAAGGAAATCATCATCCTTTAGCTGGGTGTGTAATACTTCCAGCTCATTCAAAATTTTTGCCATTTTAAAAATGGCATTATCACCTCGTTCAGGTGCCGAACCGTGGGAGGAAATGCCCTCCACATCGACCCGGATTTCCATACGCCCTCGCTGACCACGGTAGATTCCGCCATCGGTTGGTTCGGTGGAGACCACAAATTCCGGTTTCAGCCCCAGTTCGTTGATGATGTACTGCCAGCACAACCCATCACAATCTTCTTCCTGAACAGTTCCGGTCATAACAACAGTGTACTCATCTGCAAGCCCAAGGTCTTTGATGATTTTTCCGGCATAGACCATGGATGCCATGCCGCCTTCCTGGTCGGAAGTACCACGTCCACCAATACATTCATCATCTTCGTAGCCTTCATACGGATCAAAATTCCAGTTCCCGGCAACGCCAACCCCAACGGTATCGATATGGGCATCAAAGGCAATCAGGCGCGACCCGGAACCGATATAGCCCAGGACATTTCCCATGGGATCGATTTCAACTTTATCAAAGCCAACCTTTTCCATTTCTTCTTTAATGCGCAGCACAACTTTTTCTTCATTACAGCTTTCACTGGGAATAGCGACCATATCCCTCAAAAATTTGGTCATTTCCGGTTCGTAAGTTTTAGCAAGTTCATTTATTTTATCAAAATCAAGTGTGGCCATTTGTTTTTGTACTCTCTTGTTATATTGTCGGATTTAAAAATAGATTTTCACGGACGTATTTTTACAAAAAGTATAAAAACTTGTCAACTCAATTTTGAATACGCTTTCCTTTGGGCAAACAGAAGAAACCTCCTTCTTCTCAAATATAATCGCGTTATTTCGACAAGAACGACAGAGCACTATTACAACCCCCCTTACATAAAATCCATTTCGAACAATTTTCTTCTTGTCAGAATAGCTTTAAAAAATTATAAAAACAGAAGTGTTTTATAAAAACATTCAATCTAACCCGGTTCTACCGGAAACAATTCAGTTCACTGGATAACTGCCTTATCAGAATATGTTCAAAAAAAACAGGTAAGCGTAGACTCCGAGAAAATATTCTGTAAGGCACTAAGGAGATATATTATGTCTAAAAAAATCATCACTACTGAAAATGCTCCGGCAGCAATTGGTCCTTATTCCCAGGCTATCCAGCATGGCGACACCATATACGTATCTGGTCAGCTTCCACTCAATCCAGAAACAAAGAAAATGGACAACGACGTTTCCAAACAGACAGAGCAGAGTATGAATAATATCAAAGCAATTCTCCAAGAGGCTGGTTCATCCATGGAACAGGTTCTCCGTTGCGGAATTTTTGTAACTGATCTGGCCGACTTTGCGACGGTGAACGATATGTATGCAAGCTTTTTTGAGGGAGACTATCCGGCACGCGCCACTGTTCAGGTTGCCGCACTGCCACTGGGGGCTAAAGTTGAGATTGATGCTATTGCCAGCATGTAACTGTTCGTCAGCACCCTATTCTGGTACCTGAATAGATACGGAAAAAAACACATGTCCATAAACTACGTTTTTAACAAAAACAGTAAAATGCCTGGGAAAGGTGCCAGTCTCGACATCCTCACGACTGAGGAAGCAGAGAAGGCCCGTGCGTATCATAAAAGTTTCAAGGAGTACGAGCCTACTCCACTGGTTCCACTGCCCAATCTTGCGGGTTATCTTGGTATAAACAAACTTTTTGTTAAAGATGAGTCTTCCCGTTTTGGTCTAAATGCCTTTAAGGTGCTTGGTGCATCCTATGCCATTGGTCGTTATCTGGCAGAAAAACTTGGTAAAAATATTTCCGAAATCTCTTATGAAGAACTGTGCTCAGGTAAGGTTCGGGAACAACTTGGCGACATCACCTTTACCACAGCCACCGATGGCAATCATGGTCGTGCTGTTGCATGGGCAGCTAAGCAACTGCTACAAAAGGCTGTTGTCTACATGCCGGAAGGCTCCGACCCGGTGAGGTTGAAAAATATCCAGGATTTGGGGGCAGAAGCATTCATCACTGATCTGAACTATGACGATGCAGTTCGACTGGCTGAAAAAAAGGCAGAGGAAAACGGTTGGGTTGTCGTTCAAGATACCGCCTGGGCCGGATACGAAGACATTCCAACATGGATCATGCAAGGCTATGCAACTTTGGCTGTTGAAGCCCTCGAACAACTGAACGAACAAAGCTCTGCTCCTCCTACGCACGTGTTTCTCCAGGCCGGGGTTGGATCCTTTGCCGGTGGTGTGCTCGGTTTTTTAGCATCAAGCCTTGGTGAAAAAATGCCAAAGATAACAATCGTTGAACCTGAAAATGCAAACTGCATTTATAAATCTGCTAAAATTGGTGATGGTAGAGCCCATAATGTGACCGGTGCCCTTGATACCCTCATGGCAGGCCTTGCCTGTGGTGAGCCCAATACTATCAGCTGGGAACTGTTGCGTGATTATGCTGCCGCCTACGTTTCCTGCCCCGATTACCTTGCCGCCACAGGAATGCGTGTCCTGGCCACCCCGTTGAAAGGCGACGATGTGGTGATCTCCGGTGAATCCGGCGCTGTCACTACCGGCCTGCTTCATTTACTGATGGAATCCGAAACCGGCAAGCCTGTTGAGCTGCGCAAACAGCTAGGATTGGACGAGAACTCTATTGTGTTGCTTGTCAGTACCGAAGGCAATACCTCTCCTCGTGCTTTTCGGGATGCTGTATGGTATGGAAAGTACGACGACAAGGATGAAAGCAGAAATAAAAAATAGTATTAGCAATGGGTAAAACAACTGAAAAAGAACAGATTTTTCAAAATCTGAAACAAATCGCAGATGCAGTCCATGCCCTCTTTGGGCCCAATTGTGAAGTAGTCATTCATGATCTGTCCGATCTACAAAAATCTCTTATCTATATGAAAGGTGATGTGACGGGAAGAAAGGTTGGAGCTCCAGCAACGGATTTGCTGGCAAAGCTCATACAACAAATTCCCGTAAGAGGTGATCATCAGCATAATTACAAATCAGTTACTGCAGATGGCAGGTGCCTTAAATCAGCAACCACGATCATAAAAGATAGTCGTGGAAAAGCAGTCGCTGCCTTTTGTATTAATCTTGATACCACCACATACTTCAATGCGATCCAGGCGCTGTTACCCTTCATCCACGACCTGGAGAGCGGAATATATCCCAGCAAAGAGAGCTTTGCCGACTCAGCCAGTGATACCGTAAGAACACTCTTTGTTCGGGCCGTGGAAGAAATAGGCGTACAGCCGGCTGCAATGTCCATAGATGAAAAAACCAGGTTTATTGAAACAATGAAACAGAATGGTATTTTTCAATTTAAAGGTGCTGTTGAACAGGTTGCCGGACTGATGGATGTTACCAAATGCACAGTCTATAATTACCTGAAAAAGATTACGTAAACAGTAGCCCGGTTACTGCCGAAAGCAACACACTGCAAAGCAGTATTTTTTTCTCAGGGACAAAAAATAGATGAACATATCCCTCCCTGCTGTTAGTATATATACTGTCGCGGCTCATCTGGCTACGTCCAGTTAACACAGCAAATTACACGAAAAAACAATGGATAAGATCATCATGTTCCTGGCCACAGGTTTCTACAGTGGCAACCTTCCGAAATGCCCTGGAACCTGGGGCTCCATTGCAGCTTTTCTCCCCTGGTTTTTCCTCCGCAATCTGGCTCTGCCTTCTTATCTTGCAATGCTAGGCATAGTTTTTGTAATCGGCTGTGTGCTCTCCGGGTCTGCAGAGAAAATCCTTGATCAGGCTGATGCCGGATCAATTGTCATTGACGAATTTCTGGGCATGTTCATAACCCTTATTGCTGTCCCGAATCATCCTGCAGCATGGATTCTCGCTTTTCTTTTCTTCCGTTTCTTTGACGTGCTCAAACCTTTTCCGTGCTCATGGTTTGACCAGCGCATCCACGGCGGTTTCGGCATTATGATGGACGATGTTGTTGCCGGGCTTTATGCACTCATCAGCCTGCAGATCCTGTGGGCTATCGGGAGTAAATTGACAAACTGACAAACATTTCCCCCCTCAACTCTTAGCCTGACCAACCAAGGTCTTATGCCCTCCCTGCCATCCCCATTGCAACACCTTTAATTTGTATTTTATTTACATTTCCACCTTGACTTCCTTCTATCCAGGTTAGAGAATTATTAAGCAGTTAAAAGAAAGGCAAAAGACAATTATTCGTACACTAAAATTAAATCATACCTCCATCATCAGTAAAAATAATACATTCTATTACAGGAGAACTCTTATGAAACGGCTTTTTTCAGCACTTTTATTACTACTCATGACAAGCATAACTGCCCAGGCAAATATCACATTCGGTATTATTCCCCTTGAAGACAAGGAAGTAATGACACAAAAATTTACTGCCCTTGCCCAATATCTCAGCAGTCAACTTGGTGAGCCGGTAACACTTCAGGTGGGCAATGATTACAATGAAATTGAATCAGGCCTCAGCACTGGAACCATCCACATTGCATACGTCGGACCAAGTGGTGCTGTTAAAGTGAACCAGAAAAACCCTGCCGTTATTCCACTGGTTAAAGTGGTGAAAAGTGGGTCACCCTTTTACAAGTCTTACGTGATTGCCAAAAAAGATTCTCCCCTGAACAGTCCTGCAGATCTCAAGGGAAAAGTCTTTGCCTTTGGCGATAAGGGGTCAACCTCCTCTTATCTTGTTCCCAAATACATCCTTGGAAAAAATGGTGTTACCCTTGATGACCTGAAAGAATCCAAATTAACTGGATCCCACTCAAATGTTCTGAAAGCCGTTCTTGATGGAAGTGCCGATGCCGGTGGTCTCAAAGAAAGCCTTGCATTGAAGAATGCAGATAAAGTGAAATTCCTTGAGATATCAAAACCGATTCCTAATTTTCCAATTTGCGCCAATGTAAAGGCGCTTGGCAAAGAAAAAGCAAAGAAAATACAGGCAGTTCTTGTGGCAATGCCTGATAAATCTCAGGAAATAACTGCTATTAGTAAAAAATACGATAAATTTGATAAAGCCTCAATTGCCGATTATCAGATTATTGCAGCCATTATGAAGAAACAGTAAGTATCATCAGCTG
>JAYEOK010000190.1:8998-11156 GCA_034722915.1 Thermodesulfobacteriota bacterium
TTTTTCTCAACGGTTAATTCGGGTACATTTAAAATGAACATTCGCTTAAAACTTCTCCTTGTCATGATTTTCATCGCTATTCTACCTGCACTGTTTATTGCCGGTTTCTCAAGTTATAAAATATCCAACTACCTGGAAACACGCCAGGGACTAGTCATGGAAGAGGAAAGCAGTGTCGCCGGTGAGTACCTTACAACATTCATAGGACTACGGAACAGAGACCTTCGACTGCTGCAGGCAAATCCCCTGTTCAGCCGTTCCCTGATTACCGACTTTGATTACAGTGATGTAGATTCACTACTGAACCAGCTCACCTCCGACCCGGACAATCCTTTTTCATTTTATATGTTGACCAAGGCAGACGGCACATCTGTAGGTGCAAGCCTGCCCGCACTTATCGGAAAAAAAAATGGAAATAAAAAATGGCACCAGCAGACTCTCCAACAGGGAAAATTTGTATCGAACTGGAACAGGCGACCAGACACCGCTTTATTATCCAACCCACCATTCAGAGGGGATGACCGGTATACCATGGTTTTTTCTGCTGCAGTTCGCGATGCCCAGGGAAAAGCAATTGGTACTATAAATGCCCGAGTGAAGTGGCAATTGGTACAGCAATGGCTCAACCGTCAAATACAAATTTTTCATGACTCGGGATGGGAAAGCAAAAACCTCACTATCACTTTGGAAGATGGCACAATTATCGCCCACGAGCAAGGCAGTAGTGTATATGAGAAAAATGTTAAAGATCTTTTAAGCGATGAAACGAGCAAACAGCAATTGAGTAATGAGAACAATGGAATCTTCACCGATTCCGGGAAAGGCAGTGCTAAAATATGGGCCTACACCACTGTTCAGAATGGTGAGTTCAGATGGAAATTCCTGATAAGTGTAGACAAAAAAGAATTTTATCAGGTTCAAAATGATTTTATCACAACCTTTGCTGTCGCACTTCTAATCTGTCTGGTTCTTGCCATTGTTATTGGAGTTTTTGCCGGTAATTCCATAGTACGTCCTCTAAATCGTGTAGTTACGATACTTCAGGATATCGCTGCTGGTGATGGGGATCTGTCAGCTCGATTACCAACCCGGGACGATGGCAAAAAAGGTGATGAGATCAATCAACTTTCAGTTGCCTTCAATACCTTTGTTGAAAAGCTGCAATCAATATTTAAAAAGATTGCTCTAAATGTTGAGACCCTTGACAACTCTTCTTCTGATTTAACGACTATTGCAGGCGGTTTTGCGAACAAAGCAGATCAGGCATCCGATCGTTCCAATACTGTGGCAGGTGCAGCCGAGGAGTTAAGCACCAATATGAACTCAATTGCTGCAGCTGTAGAAGAAGCATCAATCAATATCAGCCAGGTTGCCAATGCATCTGAAGAAGTGAGCTCTACATTTGGAGGCATCTCCGATCAGACCCAGGACGCCAGAACAGTAACCGACGAAGCCGTGCAACAGGCAAAAGAGGCTACAGCCAAGGTTGCTCAACTAGGAGAGTCTGCCGGTCAGGTCGGTAAAGTCATTGAAACAATTACGGAGATATCGGAACAGACCAATCTCCTTGCCCTGAACGCGACAATTGAAGCAGCACGTGCCGGTGACGCCGGAAAAGGATTTGCCGTAGTGGCAAATGAAATCAAAGAACTTGCAGCCCAGACCTTTTCGGCAACCACTGAAATAAAAACAAACATCAATGATATTCTCTCTTCAGTTGACGGAACCGTCACTGTTATTGACCAGATAAACGCGGTTATCGACAAGGTAAATGATATTGTTTCAACCATAACCTCATCCATTGAACAACAATCAGAGACCACCATTGAAATAGCCAGCAATGTTAGTCAGGCTTCAGATGGCATCCAAGAGATAACGGAAAATGTTGCGCAAAGCTCTGCAGTTGCAGGACAAGTAGCAGTTGATATTGCAGAGGTAAATAATTCAACCGAAGACATAAGTCACAATAGTGGGCAGTTGAAACAAAATGCTACCGAACTGGCAGAATTAGCTTCTGAAATAAAAGGACTTATCAATAATTTTAAGCTGTAACAGGAGTTCTCAGAAAGAAAGGCTATGACAATTTGTGAATCGTCATAGCCTTTCTTGAGCAGGGATATTGGGCTTTTATATTTCCGGGCATGTTCATAACTCTCAT
>JAYEOK010000191.1:0-2600 GCA_034722915.1 Thermodesulfobacteriota bacterium
CTGGAGAACTATAGTAGTTCCTACCTGCGCCCTCGTCCGCCTCCTCCACCTCTCCCGCCTCCCCCACCCGTTGGACGGGAAACATTTCGCCTTGAACGGGAGACAGTAGTTGTAGATCGATGATAGTGACGATTCACACCGGATCGGTAGTAACGGTCATAGCCCCATGAACCTCCATAATAGTAACTGGAACTTCCGCTATAGTAACTGGGCCCCCTATTATAGTCTGTTGAGCCGCATCCTGTTACACTTGTGAACAAAAACACAGCACACGCTCCATATAAAAACAGTATTATTTTTTTCATGTTCTATTCACCCTGCTTACTGGATTACCGGTTGTAATGAATGTACCATCTGCACAAGTTCCTTACCGTGATGACTCGTTGTCTCAGGGGGGCCAATGTAAATTGCGATGGCCACACTTTCTGGTGCGAGCTGGACAAAGGCTGCATAAAAATCCATGGCCTCACCCTCTTTCTTTCCAGTGCCACTGACGTAAAGAACCTCCATGGAGTTAAGGGTGTCAAATTTACGTTCCTTGGTAAGCACATCATCAAGCAACTCAAGTCCAAGGGAGTCCACATACTCCTTCACACCTTGAATCGTCACCAGTTCTTCAGGAACCCACATGCCAAACCACAGTGGCATACCATTACCAGGCATTGCGCTGATGACACGAATCGGCTCCTTCTCGTCTTCAGGTTTTTGAGAAAGATCAACTCCAGAGCCGACATTTACCAGCCAATCGTCTGCTATATTCATGGTAAAATGTTGTTTTTTCCCGGATGAATAGGTTATGGACACCTGGGCCTGAGCTCCTCCAACCGCAATTAATAAACTAAGTACGATGAGGATAATCATTTTTTTCAACATAAGTTTCTATCCTTTTTTTCATTTTTTCTGTAACTATTCAGGTACACCCTTGTTTACGATGATAGCTGAATTACTATTCCTGTTTTCCTGGTCAGAAAAAGTTGCATTCGGCAACGACAAGTCCTGCTGACTGTTACTGTCATTTTTCTTATACGATTTCTCTATTGGGAATATATCTTAGTGCCTTACTCCTCAAAAGCTGTCATAAAAAACAAGAAAATGAAAAGCTTGTTTAACGTTAGCAAGTTGGACATACCAACAAGGCACTTATACCCCTCAAGGGGGTACTGAAATGAGTGCCGGCCTCACTTACCGTTTACCGGTGTTAGAAGAGAGAAAGGGGCAACCAGAGAATAGTAGCAGTCTGACCATCACAAAGAACAAGCAAGACCCTCCTGCCCAAACTATGGTTGACCGCAAGTGATCCTTAGTCTGGCAAGACTTACCTTTTAACTAAGATAAAACACACCAATCATCATTGATTATCGGGTAGGTTGGGTTTTAGCGGTCAGCTACATGGAATGTGTTGGGTTACGCTTATTTCCTCTTACCCGCTGACTTTTCTGGCGATACAAAGCCAGCGTAACCCAACAAACTGTTGTTAAATAATCGCTAACCCAACCTACATTCTATGTTTGGCGTCATACGATCAGGCGGAAACTTGAACTGTTCAGTGGTAATAAATACCGTCGGAATATCGCCGAACAGCTCCTTGCCATACTCAAACCACAAACCCACTGCTTCTTCCCCCACGCCAAGAACCAGATCCATTTTTTCTTTGCTGTACTTGTATCGATACAGATCAATCACCTTGGAACGATACGCCTCTTCTGGAAATCTTGATTGATCCGCATGCTCAACATTAAGAGTGATGGGAAAGTCAGATTCTATTTTCAAAGCTGCACGCATACTTTCTTCGATTCGATTTGTCCAGGGTAGCCCCTGTTGGAATACAAAGAGAGCCAGAACCTGCTTTGGCTCAGGTTCAAGGTTCGTATCCTGTGCCAAACCGTCTGATCCCGGCCATAAAAATGCCGCAGCAAAAACAGTTGGAAAGAAGCAACATGCTAGAAAACTTAGCACTTTCACGAGATTAGAATACAAAGAGTATGCAAAATAAAATGACAGGTAATAAGAATTTACTTTCGAGTCAAAGTACCGGGAAAGATCCCCCACCCTGACATCAGCTGGATGGAAAATACATCAATAATAGGTACAGAACAACAAGTTGAAAGTCAAGTATATTGGGGATAGTCGTGATAAAGTATTCCAAAATGCATTTTGGGCTACATCTATCGAAGATTTAAAATTGCTGCCTGATTTTCTTATTTTTTATACCTCTCAAGGGGGTACTGAAATGAGTGACAGACTTTCAGGAGTCAGGCACTAACACCGGTAAACGGTAAGTGAGGCTGGCATAAGTGCCTTGTTGGTATATCCAACTTGCTACCGTTAAACGAACTTTCCATTTTCTTGTTTTTTATGACAGCTTTTGAGGAGTAAGGCACTAACTGGCTGATTCATAAATTTAAGATTTTTATTGACAATGATTCTCAAAATAATTAAGCTTTTTGATAATTACCTGTATCCTTTTGCTAACTAGTACCTGAACGAAAAGTCCTATTCAGAGAAAATTCGAATATCTAAATTCGAAATACGAAACAATAAAAGAAAAATTGACAAATTTAAAATGACAAAAACAATCTTCCATCATACTGTTTTGGCAG
>JAYEOK010000192.1:0-2587 GCA_034722915.1 Thermodesulfobacteriota bacterium
GGTAGTCCGGCGGGTTGTACCCATCGCGGTCCTGTCGAGGTGGGAGCTTCGGTTTGTCACGCGGTTGCTTTTCATACGGAATCTGCGAAAGCATATGAGATATGCAATTTAAACGCGCCCGTTTCTTGTTGTCGCCATCAACCACATTCCACGGTGCCAATTTGCTATCAGTGGCTTCGAACATACGATCTTTACTCCGTGAGTAATCGTACCAGCGGTAATGGGATTCCAAATCCATCGGACTCAGCTTCCAATGTTTGCGGGGATCTTTAATACGGCTTTTGAAGCGTTTAGTCTGTTCTTTCATGCTCACCTCAAACCAATATTTGATAAAAATAATGCCGTCTTTAATGATATAATTCTCAAAGACCGGGATGTTTTTCAGAAACCGTTTGTATTCTTTTGGGGAACAGAAACCCATTACCGGTTCAACATTGGCACGATTATACCAACTACGGTCAAACAGTATCACCTCACCGGCGGCCGGAAAGCGTTCGACATAGCGTTGCAGGTAGAGTTGGGTCTTTTGGCGGTCGGTTGGGGTCGGCAAGGCATTTACCCGAAATATTCTCGGGCTGGTACGCTCCAGAATGCGCTTGATTGCGCCACCCTTACCAGCAGCATCACGCCCTTCAAACACCACAATAATCCGTGCTCCACTTTTCACTACCCACTCCTGGAGTTGACATAACTCTGCCTGTAACGTGAACAGTTTTTTTTCGTAGGCTTTTTTTGTAAGTTTTTGTAAAGAGTTTTTACTCATCGGATTTTCCTTGTTTGAGTGAATCTTTCGCAGTGGTTGTCTCATCCGGATTTACGGGGCATCACCCACTAAAAAAGGTAAGTAATGTTTGAATTAAAAATACATTGACCAAATCAATAAAAAACGCGCAGACCAGAGGTACGATGAGGAAGGCCAGCCGAGAAGGACCATAATGTTTGGTCACAGCAGTCATGTTGGCCATGGCAGTGGCCGTTGATCCAAGTGAAATACCGCCGAAACCTGAGCAGATAACAGCTGCATCAAATTACGACCCATTATTCTGAAAATCACAAAAACAGTCAATGATGCTGCAATAACAAACTGGGCAGTTACGATGGTCAGAATAGGCCCGGCAAGATCAACAATCACCCACAGTTGCATACTCATGAGTGACATTGCCAGGAAAATACCAAGTGAGATGTCGGCAATCAGTGCCATTGCCATACCCCTGACACTCCAATCCAGCCAGGGCACCCGCTGCCGTAATCTGGGGGTAATAAAACTGGTGATAAGAATACCGGCAAACAAACAGGTGACAAAGAGAGGCAGTTTTAAACCGAATTCTTCAAGAGACTCATTGAGCAGCATGCCGATCATAATGCTTATATGAATACCAAAAATAGCATGTAAAAAAGAAAAATAATCAACTTGAACATGCTGCTGTTCATGGGAAATACCAACACCCTGAGCCACAGACTCATTGGGTTTAAGATTATGTTTATTAATCAGGAAACTGGCAATCGGCCCCCCCATAAGACTGGCGAGGATTAAGCCAAATGTTGCGCAGGCAATACCAATTTCCATCGCATTATGGATTCCATACTGCTCAGCAAAGGTAGGCGCCCAGGCGATAGCTGTACCGTGACCGCCTATCAAGGATACCGTTCCTCCCAGCATACCCACCAGCGGATTCTGGCCAAACAGGGTGGCCACGGTTATGCCCACCGCATTTTGGATGATCATATAAAAGATGGTTGCCGCCAACAGAATAACCAACGGCTTCCCCCCTTTAACCAGATCCATAATATTTGAATTCAGGCCGATGGTCGTAAAAAAATAGACCAGCATAATATCCCTGGCCTTCAGGTCAAACTCGACAGTCACTCCAAGTGCAAAATGTATAATTGCAAAAACAATAGAAAACAGCAGCCCGCCGACCACAGGTTCCGGGATATTGAAATTACGTAATATTGCAAAGCGAAAATTCAGTCCCTTGCCGATAAATAGAACAATAATGGCAAGGGTCACTGTATGAAAAGACGGAAGTGCCAGGGTGTTATTTATGAATTCCATAATGATGCATCAATCTTTGTTATAATGTAACTCTTCAGGTAGGTGAGAAAAGATACACCCATTTCTTATCCGTTACGAAAATGAATTTTATCTCTATCAAGTTGCTATATACTATACTGTAGTATACGATTATGCACGAATTTCCCTGTTTAAATTTTTTTTCGTAACTCTTCACGTGGGTGCAAAGAGTTGGCAATACCACCGGACAATCATTCGTCCAGGCGGCAGCAGCTGTGTTGTTTGTCACTGTGACAATGGTATGATTTTTACATCTTCTTTAACATCTACACAGTAATACAGTTGCGGATTAATGGTTGATGGCGTCGTAAAAACGCTTCATCTGCTTCGTTGCTGTATATTTTCTATCATTACGACGTACTCTAGTACGCCGAAATAATAGAAAATATACGCGCCTCGCATATGCAGTTTTTTACTTAGCCATCGAAAAATTTAGTTTTTACGAGCTTGTCAATGGTTAACAACATCAAAACGTTCATCAGAAACAGCAGATACATTTCACTGTTATTTATT
>JAYEOK010000193.1:0-11067 GCA_034722915.1 Thermodesulfobacteriota bacterium
ATTGGGTACGTACCCCATAATTGACTGCCGATCAATATGCTTCCTCTGAATATCATGCTCCACAAGAGTTCTTTTGTACGGTGGTGCTTTATCGGAAATCATTTTACCAATTCTATAACGTAATTCCCACAACCGGGCTGGACTGATTGAAGAAAATCTACTGAGCCCCGCATCATTAGAGTGATTCTTATATACTGTTGACTGTAATCCATCAAGTTCACTTTTTAGTAAGTCTGCGGTCATCCAAAACGGCTGCTGATATGTACGACTATAAAGCACAAGGTATTCAACGTCCTGCTGTCCTCTTGTGAAAGCCTTTAAACGAACAGACGGCACAGGGCCGTTTTGAGATGGATAAAAAAGTGAATTTTGATCATCACGTTGCCAACTTTTTTTATTGCCTATGGTTTGCCATGGCAGAACTCCGGTTGCTCCTTTAGACCATGCGGATAAACACCAGAGAACCGGTTGAGTGTTTGCTTCATCAATGCTGTTAACAGTACCATATTCAGCAAAATACCCTCCTGTATACAAGTGCTCGTCTTTTTTCATTCTGGTCTTCTGAAAATTGTTTCCTCCAAGATATTCGATATCGCTGACTTCCCAAAGCATATCCCGACTATACTGAGAGTAGGAAATATCACTCCTGTACCAAAAGTTAGCATGTCCCTTGGTGTCCTTGATGGCAGAGTGAAAAAGTTTACCATACCAACGTAATGCCCAGAAGTCTTTGGTACCAACCGGTTCATCAAAAGTCCAGGGGGCAGAACTGCGAGGGTTTCGTTTTTTGTATCTCACCTTATTATTGAGATAGAATTGAAAGATTGGCTCATGCCAGCCCTTTTCATCACAATGTTTCGCAAACAAAGAAAATGTTTTGCTCAATTTCGTTGTATACGCCTCATCAAAGGCATCATTTGCCCAGTAGGATGGTGTGTAGTGATTGATCAGGGGAATGGGCCAATTTTCGTTAAAGGGAAGATACATAACATCAACCGGTTCACCTTGGCGTGGCAGGTCTGAGAAAGCTGAGCCATCAAGTAGCGGCCCCACATCCCTGTCCCATCGTTTCCAGTCAAAGCTTTGACCATCCCAGGGAGGATAAAAGGATGGCTTCCCTGTCCAGCGATACGGAAGACGATTCAAACACGTTCGATGTTTATGGGCCAACCGATAATAGTCATGGCTCTTATAAGGTGAAACCGTGGAATAGGCATTCATCTCTGGTACAAAAGAAAGCTTGTTGGGTAAAGTAAAGTCCCATACGGTTAATGCCACTATAATCTCAATGGCTTCCCCGTCAGAGGTAATCTTTAATTTTCCCTGCAGATCTCCTGAAGGGAAATTATGAGGAACATACGCCTCAGCTATGAAAGATAAATTGGTTTGACCTGGAACCTTTAGCCCGATGCCATTGCCTGGAATAGATATTTTTTCAGGTGTAGTAACAAGTGGGTCTGGTAAGTATCTGACCTGTTTTCCTTTGTTTTTACGTAACTTTACATAATTGAATTGATTGATTTCTGTTTTAATCTGCGGGTGGCCGTCAAAGCTGAAAACAACAGAAATATCTTTTGCGCTTCCCTTAAGATTCAACTGAAAGGCTGCTGTTTCATTGCGAGCTGATTGAAGCCGAACAAGCCTTTTTTCAGCAGAATAGAGATGATTTCCACCTTTATATCCTTTTCCCTGCGGTGGAATCATTGTCCCTGAAACTGGGTTTATTTTGTCCAGAAGATCAACAACTGAAACCTGGAGGCCATTTACAACAGGCAGGGCAGTCGACGGTTTAAAGGGTGTAATGTCAGATGTGATTAATGTTTCAGGTAGCTTTCCAGCGGCAAGTTGAACTGTCTGGGAATAAGGCATGCCTCTATTCCCTCCATTATCTACCGGTATTACTGAAACTAGTATCTTCTCACCGCTCTTAAAAGAAATATCTTTGATCTGCAGTTGTACTCTTTCATCGGCTTTACCGGCCATTGGTATCAAATAACGAGGAAAAGCTGTCTTGGTGCCATTTAAACGTTCATATTTCACATCAAACCCAAGTGTCTTTCCTCCACCATTGTCAGCGGGTGTTTTCCAGGAAAGCAGTGCTTCACCGGCAGGATAATCAGTTGTTGTAACAGTTATATCCTCGACAGCTGCAGGCGGGGCTATATCTTTTTTGCTCACTTGGATTTCTAAAAAAGGTTTTCCAGATAATGACTCACGACTGTAGAAGAAACGGTTGGGAAAAAAGTTCCTTTTAAACACTCCGGCGGAAAAGGACCAGGTCGTCCCGATATCATCATATGCACAGAATCCATAACTTAATCCGGCGATACGGGCGGCAATAATGTCAGGGTCAACAGCACAAGACTGCCAGCCATCTTTATCAGGCGCAGTGCAATCGGAGAAGTTCCAGATGGTATGTCCCCGGCCCAGGACAACATCCATTAAACTACTGCCGGGATAAGCCCAGTCTTGCTGTTGATAGCGAGCCTGCTTGAAGCAAGATGCACCGTTTTGCGGTTTATAACGTTTTGAAGTGCCTTCGACCCAGGCACTGGACAAAGTGGACACGCTCACCCGGCCAAGTGGGGCCTTGTCAGGGGAGGCAGATCTGACATGAAGGGTGGCAGAAGATATGATCTGCCCTTTTAATGTTTGGTGATCAATATCAAAGAGTATCATCTCCTGCTGGCTCTTCAATTTTAACTTCTTGTTTTTTCCACAATTGCCTACCTGTTCTTTTGAAACAGACGAGACAATCGTATCCCTGGAAAAATAGAATCTGTAAGCAGTTTTATCTTTTCCTGCGGCACTCGCATGCTCACAGGGGAAAATGAACAACAGCAAAATCAAAATAAATCTTGTACTTGTTCTAGTGTTCATTTTTTTAAAGTTGTTGCTTACATTTATTCGTGAGAAAATGCCTGTTTCCCCTTTCTGCGCAAAAATAATGGGACGAGTCCAGAGGCGAAAAGAAACATGCTTGCTGGTTCTGGTGTTTGTATCGGTGTACTCACGATTGACAGGATAGAGGCATTTAATTCACCACCCCAACCATGTTGACCGGTGAAATCAAAATGCATTTCATTTCCCATAGTTCCAAATGAATGATAAATGGACAACAAAAAATCCCTGCTATCTACGATGAAAAATTCATTTAGTTCTGTTCCGTCAGGCTCGTATAACCGGTAGATTCCATCCATTGGATTTTGAGGATACATTCCAGCTTGATTTGTCCAGGCAAGGATTTTGGGATCCAATGTAACCAGAGCAACATTTTGATAGCGTCGCAGCAGATCCATGCTTTCCCAATTGTAGGGTTCATGACTGATGTCGCCATCATCATATATAATTTCTGCAAATACAGTATCACCTGTACCCAGGCTTGCCGGTTCAGCGGACCAGAAGGAGTGAATTTGTGCGGTGATAGTTGTATGCATCAAAGCTGCCTGTGCCCTCTCATTCAAAACTATAAATATGGTAAAAAACGCCAGCAGGACAATCAAAACCTTCCCATGTGTTTTTTTCATTTTATAACTCCGGTTTAGAGACTTTTTTTATACTGGGCGACACTACAACACAAGGAGCCAGATGGGCTGGATTCCAGAAATCACGACTCATTAAGCAACAAATTTTCGAGTTCAGCAGTGATATTTTTCACATCAAACTTGTCCTTGTTTATATACTCAACATTCAAGTATCCTTTAACCTTTTTTTCAGCAACTTTAGCAATAAAATATTTTGTAATGCCATCAATATCCTTTGGATCATAGATATCACCAAAATTATATTTCTGTATCATCACAGCTAAGGCCCCATCAAGTGGCGCAATGGTCAAGATAGGTTTTTTCAAAAAGATATACTCGAATAACTTGGAAGGAATTTGTGTTTTTGTATCTGGTTGTATAATTAACAGCACATCAGATTGGGCAAGATAATCAAGGCATGTATTATATGGAACCTGGCCCACATTATCAAAAATTTTTTTATTGGAAGCTGTTCCAGCATATTTTTGATAATCGTAGTCTAAAGTGATATCTCCCAGCTGTTGAAACGTAATGTGGTCATCGTTAGCTTTTTCATGCTGCAGATAGTATTGCTCCAGTGCCTTGAAAATTGAAATGGGATCCCGTAAACCATAGAGAAGCCCGGCATGCGTTAACACTAAGGTACTATCATCTCCATTCTTTTTTTTGTCTTTTGTTTTCTGGCCTTTTTTTGTGAAATCTGCCTCATCAAATCCATTTGTCAGGGTAATAAATTTTTCTTTTGCCTCTTTGCTGTATCTTGTTAGAAATTCAGTCCGTAAATCATCGGTATTTAAAACAACCCAATCAGCTTTTTGTACTATCTTTCTTTCAAAAAAATCGTCGGCTTTTTTTCTGAATCCTGAATATTGAGTTTCAAAGGGATTATTTACCCAGGGATCCCTGAAATCAATAACAAGTTGAGCATTCTTTTTTTTCAGGAGAAAAGCAACCAGCAGTGCAGACCAGGGCTTTCCGGTTGCAAAAACGTAATCGATGCCTTCTTTTTTTATCAATGCATTGCCTGCCTTGACAGCATGCCAAATCCAGCAGTTGGCTTCATCGGGATACCGCATTATTTCTGAAACAGTGTCCTTGGCTTTCTGAAATAAGCTGCTCTCTGTCTCATTGTTCCCGTCAGATGTTTTTGGTGCTGGTCCGGAACTATTCTCACTATCCGGTGGTTGAGGTTGGTTTTTACGAAAAAGTAATTTGTTTTTTAGGCTCACCAACTGCTGGAATACGTCATAACTCTCTGTCCTGATTATTTCTTCTCCATTAATCGGCAGTTGGCCCGGGTGATCCAATTTAAAATAATCAGGATACAACTCCGGTCGTATTGTTAAAACATATTTGTCCAACCTGTTCATATAACGTATAAATTTCACACTACGTTGTGTTCCCGGCAATGCCTGGCCAGCTGCAGGGGGATAATAATACGACACAAACAGAATTTTTTTCCTTTTCATTGAAAATCTCTTACGGTGAATTTGTTTACTTCCAATCGTGGGAACTTTTGGTAGCCATTTGAAGTATAAGCTGACAAAGTTTTCGTATCATTTTTTTTTGAGTTCGAGAGCCTACAAAGTGCATTGTCGCAAAATTGAGCTATACTTGTAATTAGTGCCTTACTCCCTAATTCCTGTCATAAAAATCAAGAAAACGAAAAATTCTTTAAAGTTAGGAGGTTGAATGTACAACCAAGGCACTTACACCGGCCTCACTTACCGTTTACCGGTGTTAGGTGGCTTACTGTTGCAAGAAACATAGCACTGCCATCGAAAACAACTATTTATATAAAGGGTGTTGAAAAGAACAGTGTAAAACTCAATTAAAACAATTGATTATTTTTCTTCATGGAAATAGTGAGTCCTCAAAAAGTTAATTTTACTTTTAACATCTTGAAGATATTGCCATTTTTGCATCATGTTGTCATCTGATTACAGGATTTAGGTACCAATAATTTTATTGCTTCATATGTGCTGTCTGTATGCTTATGTATAGACTTAATATCTTCAGGCATGAGTTCTGTCATCCAGCTTCTATGATTAAACGATTCTTTTCGGTATACGCTATAATAATCATCTGATGCATCTCTATGAATTAAATTCTTTTTTTCTTTTCCAGAGCTTTCATTTATAAAATCATTAACCCTCTTGTTAAACTTCAATCCAAGGATCATAAATAACGCCTTGACGTGAAACTCTGTATTTTCTACGCAATCCTCATAGGATATAAAGTGTGCATTTGAAAGCCGCTGGGAAATAATTAATAGGTCATCATGATAAATACGCCAGTGAAGTGCTAGATATTCTGCATTCGTCATGTTAGTTACTTGCTCTTCTGTAAGGCCAATCTCTTTTATGTACGAAGTATTTTGATTGCTGCAATACCAGGCTACCTTTTTGTTTATACTTATATCCTTCATGGTTCCTTTTTCTATGCCTTTAATATGTGACGCAATTGATCCATGTGGTTGGCGAACCAGAAATAGAATTGCAGCTGGGCGAAGACCCGCAATAATTGAGGCTAGATTTTGAGTAGAACGGGTTTCTTTGATAAGAAAATATAGATTATCCAGCTTTTTTATACTGAAAAGTATCTTGTAAACTTTTTGAAAGATAGGTGCAAATTTAGCAAGCAACCACATATAGTAATGAAAGTGTTTATATCTAAGAAAGCCAGTTGGTTTAAAAAAGAATGGAGGTTTATCCGTATCAACTCTTGCTTCAGAAATGTGGGTAATTACCTTATAATATTCCTCATCAGATAGACCGTTATTGTATTTCAAAGCGGCAAATAAGCTTTTGCCAAAAATTTCATAGTCCCGACCAATGATCTCATGCCGATATATAATCTTTTGATTGCTATTTAGCAGATTTGAAAACCAAGTGGTACCAGAGCGCGGAAATCCTACCAAGAAAAATATGTTTGCTTTAGTGTTTGGTAGCTTCATTGTCCCTTGGGCTGTTGCTGTCATGTTGTCCTTCTTGATTTATATTGGAGAAGCATCATGACATGCTGACGTGGATGTTAAAAGATGGGGTTTAATTGGCGCTTACGGATTTAGTGCCTTACTCGTTAATTTCTGTCATAAAAAACAAGAAAATGAAAAGTTCGTTTAACGTTAGCAAGTTGAACATACCCACAAGGCACTTATGCCGGCCTCACTTACCGTTTACCGGTGTTAGGTCTATATTGGATATTTTTCAACACCCTTATATAGTACTTAATTTTAACTACAATATTTGCTAATATACAAGGTGAAAAGTAAGCCAATAATCCCAGCGGCCAGCTATTCGCCGACCTTAAAGTTGCTTGTTTCTGTGATTCTTTGCTCCATAAGTGAGCCCATTGGGGATTGTTAACGGTAGCAGATTATTCACTTATAGGTTTGTTGAAATTATTGGGGCTACTTCTGTTGCTTTGTTTTCGCGTATCGACTTTGTCCAACAAAGAGGTCCAGGTCAACTGGCAGTTTACAACGGAAAATGCGCGGATAAAATTGTTACCTCTACCCGACAATCGACCCTTGACCTGAGACTAGTTAAAAGGAGAAAAAATGCCCGGTCTATTTGCTTTTGCTGGTAATGACAATTATTTGGGCCTAGAGCTTAAGCATGAGTTTAGTAATAAATTTTCAGATTCGAGTTTAGTGGCTCATTCAGATGGTTTTTGTTCGATGGGGTGCCATGTTACTGATGGGATTTTATTGTCGATCGGCATACATGATTCAATGCATTTTGTCGTTGATGGTGAGAATCATATCTATGAGTACCTTAAGGATAAGAATAGAGAAAAAACAATAATTTGTTTTCATCATCAAAACGGGAAGATCACTTTTACAAGTGAATGTAAAGGGAATATCATTGTTTGTGATAAGCGAAATGATAAATTGATTGCGTATAAAGATTGGTCTAGTTGATTTTCTTTATATTATACCTCAAGTCAGAAACTTGAGTTTAAAGATATTGTGAGCAGTCTCACGTTAGACTGTTTAAATAAAAGTAAAATGAACTCTGTCATAGAAGATATCATTCATTTAGAAATAAATTGCCATGCTTTGTTTTTAAATATCAACTTTCAAAATTATTGTATCTTGATTTTCGTTATCGAAAGTAGGACTCAGGATAACGTGAAGGATTCCCTTTTTGGTTTTTTTAATAGTAAAATTTTATGTCAAAAATAGACAAAAAAGAAGATTTATCAAGCCGAACAAAATCCGGTTTGAAGTGGAATACAGCGATGAAAATCGTGTCACAGGTTGTCAGGTTTGTTGTTGGCATTATTCTGGCCAGAATCCTGGATCCCCTCGATTTTGGTATTATGGCAATAGGCCATATGATTATCCACTACACAAACTCTATCAGCGATTTTGGATTTATCAATGCACTTGTTCAAAAGAAGGATCTGCAGCAAGTTCATATTGATTCTGTTTTCACACTTAATCTGATCGTATCAGTAATTCTTTGTATCCTGGTCGCTGCATCATCTACAGCCATTGGCAATTTTTTCAATAGTCCTGAAAGTGGCAAGGTACTTTTCTTTATGTCCTTTCTTTTTATCATTCGGACATTCAGAGATATTTACATGGCGCTTTTAAGACGCCGGGTTTTATTTAAAGCTGTTGCCACCACTATTTTTATTGAACACTCCTGCATGTCTATCATTGCCCTGTTGTTGGCATTATCGGGAATGCGCTATTGGTCTCTTGTCTGGGCAACAATCATTGCTACCGGGCTTGCCGGGGTGTTGTTTTTTATTCAAACCAAAGAAAGACCAAGGTTTCAATATCACCATAAAGCCATGAAATCAATCTATAGCTTTGGCCTTTGGAATTTCCTGAGGGCGCAGCTTTTTTTTATTAACCAGTTTATTACCCAACTGATTGTCGGCAAGCTTTTCGGGCCGGTAGCACTTGGATATTTTGAGAAATCCCACCAGCTTGCATCAATGCCGAGAGAATCAATCGCTGCGCAGATCAACGCGGTTATGTTTTCCTCTTTCAGTAGATTGCAGACAGATACTGAAAAACTTAAAGAGTGGTTTTTAAAGATCACCATTATGGAAACAATTCTGGTTGTTCCAATTCTGGCCGGTCTTATTGCTGTAGCTGATCACTTTATTATAGTTGTACTTGGTGAAAAATGGGCTCCATCTATCATATCACTACAAATCCTTTCACTGGGCGTTATTTTTCAAGTTTTAAACGGCCTTATTGCCTCACTCAATGTTGGAACCGGTCGGTTTAAACGTCAGGCTTTGTTGGAGCTTCCAGGGACAATTCTTTTCATTCTTCTTTGTTATCCCCTGTCAAAATGGGGGATTAACGGAATTGCAGCCTGTTATACAATAAGTATGCTTTTTGTCTCAATTGTCACTTTTCACTTAGTGCGAGAATCATTGAATTTATCTTTAATTCAGTTTGTGAAACCAATCCTGCCTTATTTAGTTGTTAATGTACTCATGGTCGTTTTCGTACAATGGCTGGCACGAGTTTTTTTCCACCACTATTCCATCACCAACCTTTTAGTTCTTGTTTCGGCGGGTGGATCTTTTTATCTTTGTGCAACAATGATTGTAAATCTCTCTACCAGAAGAAATTTTCTTTTTCCTCTTAAAACATGAGAGAAGAGGTAGTGCTTTGACTTCAGTTTGTGAATTGATTGGCAATCAGCTCAGTATCCGGAACTGTAGCCCTAGGAATAGTTATAATATCATCTCGTTAAATTTAAAAATGTTGGTTCTATCGTAATGTGTTACGACTCCTTTGATTCTAAAATATTTTCAATTGTTATCCCTACTTTTAATGAAGAAATTTATATAGGGCGTTTAGTTGAACATCTTTTAGATCTGCAAGTCGATAATTTTCAAATTGAAGTTATAGTAATTGACAATGGTTCAACAGATAAAACCCTTTTCATTTTAGAGAACTTTCCATGCACCGTCAAGGTTCTTCCTGGGGTTACTATTGCAGAGATGCGTAATTATGGAGCAGGCCTAGCTATAGGGAAATGGTTAGGTTTTGTTGATGCAGACTGTTTCCCTGTCAATAACTGGGCAGTTTTGGCAAAACAAGAACTTGAATCTGATCAGATGCAAGGGGTTGTCGGGAGTTTTTACTCATTAACCACAGATGTTACTTGGGTGGAATTGCTTTGGTATTCTATGAGGTCTGCTACAGTCGGTAATGTAAATTTTCTCCCTGCAGGAAATATGGCTGTCCGTCATTGTGAGTTTTTACAGTTTGGAGGCTTTCCTCGTGATGCAATAACGGGTGAAGATTATGCATTGTGTGAGAGGTACATTAGCGAGGGATATTCTGTAGTTAATAATCCTAAGTTAAAGAGTATGCATTATGGGAATGTAAAAACATTGAGTGGCCTTTTCAGGAAGGAACTTTGGTATGGATTGTCTTTTAAGAAGTCTTACAAGAAAAATATGTTGTCAAAGGTGTTTTGGGCAACCATTGTTTTTCTGTCTGGCTGCCTAATGTTTAATATCTCGCTGATATCTATGGCTATTGGTAATGTTATGCTTACCAAATTGACATTGTTCTTTGGTCTTTTATCTATCATTTTCGTGGTGGTGCCTTATGCATGTATTGCAACAATACGTTCAAGAACGATGATGAATTTTTTTGGATATATTATGATTTTTTTTGTTTATTTTTTGGGTAGGTCTGCCGCAGTGGCGAAGTTGAGTTGGTCGTTTTTATTTGGCCACATCAATCAATAAAGGAAAATTTTATGTAATTTTTTTTCGAAGACAGCTACTGTAGGTTTAATTGATTAACAGCACTGGTTTCACATTAAATATTGTAATATTTGTAAATGCGTATCCTGGTGAGTTTATTTGTATTGATAACAAATAGTACTTTCCGATCCAGAAAATCCGGATAATGTCATCATTCGCGCCGCAAAACAATGTTGTCCAGATTTAACTTTTAACTTCAGTGAGTTACTTTCCAGGTCTTGCCAACCTTCATCATCCAGAATAACTTGAAATTTCTCAAAATAAGGACTGTATCCTGACAAAGTAATTTTGATGCTATAGTCGTCAGAATCACTTTCTCGGACGACATTGCTTGGATAAATACTCACACCATTGATATGCCAGTCAAACCTTTCGGCATTTTCTTCCCGTAGTTTTACTGTCAGCAGCCGATCTAAGTCCGGTCGTGCGGTCCACCAGGTTGCCAGATCCCCCCCGGCAGGGCTTCCTTTTTTAAGCTTCCGGGAATACCAGTCATTACGCAAATCTATATGTACATAGCGATAATATGGCAGCAGATTTTGCATTTTTATGCCCTGTTTTAACGGTGCAAGCTGCTTAACCTGCAGTTTGCCACTTTTTTGTAATGATGGACCTGTATGACATAATTCATAGGCTGACAAAGGTTTATCATCAGCCATATAAAAAATATTGTAATCTGTATCAACTAAAAACCACTTATTAAACTGATTTGACCAGAGTTCAGCCAAGGCATGCTCCCATCTGTATCCATCTCGGGATGCTGTCACAAGACGGGCGGGCCATCCCA
>JAYEOK010000194.1:0-2562 GCA_034722915.1 Thermodesulfobacteriota bacterium
AATCAACAGAACCAGCTCAAATTTTTACGTCCGGTTTCGACCCGACAATCTTAATGAAACGCCCCGTGCGGAGCCGCATGCGGGGTGTTGTGGGGGCTGGGGGAGAAAAACCCCCGGCTACCCGATTAGCTTCCGGTCTTACTAAGGTTTAATTTTGGTCCAGGATTCAGTACTTTACGGCTTGAATCAAGTTCGCGCTTGCGAAGAGCTTCAACGATGCGTTTTAAGTCATTTCCATATTTTGATGCATGTTCTTTGCGATACTGTCGCACTTCTTCAACAATAGGATCTTTAATCATTTATGGTTCCTCCTAGCTCTTCAGGTGAACATAATTGTGGGCATATGTAATCGAAAGATGCAACAGAATGGGATATGGCGAGCTTCTTCTCGGCATTATTGATATGTTTAAAATTCCAAGTAAGAAGGTAATCTGCTCCTTGGGCAGCAGCAATGGCTATATGGAGTGCATCCTCTTCGCTTCCTTTAGGTACAGCATTATCTTCAAGAAGCAATTCTGCTAATTGGATAGCATTATTAGAAATAGCAAGACTTGATATGTTTTCTACAAAACTTAATCTACGCTTTACAGCTCGATAATCTCCTTTACTTATTTCCTCTTCGACTAACGCAGAAATTCGAAGTTCAAATCTTTGACGATGATTTTCCCACCAATCCCATGAAATAGCTTGTCGTCCAGCGGTAATAATATCCCTGCTTGGTCTTGATGCCAAGTAGCTGATAACAGATGATTCTATGTATACTGTAGGTTTCATAGTCCCATGCTAACTGTTTTTTGTGTTTATTTCAAACTCTAGTTCTCAGATTTCTAGGTCTAACTTCGAAAGGATTTCCTCGGTCTTTAAATAAATTTTATGAAGATGTTTTTCTTTTGCTATTAAGAGGGCTACCTAAAAATTGGTAAATATGTCCACATGCTTGTTTATAATGCTTATGTTTCACTCGTTGACTCCAGTGGGACATGCTTTCTCGCGTTATTTCAGCAAGCTAACGTTCTAAATCACCGGCTGGCCCTGGATTTACCGGAATGGTGGGGCGAAAGATGATGATAGATAAACATCCAAAAATCGGACGTGTGAGCCAGTCGGGTGCATTTTTTTGTTGGACGGAGCCGCTACGCGGAAGCAAAACAACACCACCACAAATAAATTATTGAAATATTGTATCATCCTAGCCGATTATAAAAATAGATAACACATCAGTGTTTATCTTAAACATAATCTCAGAAGGATACCATGGACACCAGTTTACCAAAAGGCCTACAATTCAACAAGGCTTACTCTACTCACTGTAAATATCTAAAACTAAATGGATTACAACCAAAGACCATCGAGGCATACTCAAGAGCAATACGACGTATCGGCAACTATTTTGATGGCAAAGTTGACGATCTCAGCATGGATCAGCTTCTTGACTATTTTCATGATCTTCTGGAATCACATTCCTGGAATACTGTGAAACTTGATCTGTATGGTCTGAAATACTTTTATAGCAATGTATTAAAAAAAACCTGGGAAGACATTCCACTAATCAAGCCTCCCAAGACTAGCAGGATTCCCGATATTGTCACGATACAGCAAGCAAATCAAATATTCGATGCCACCAAAATCATAGATTACAAGGTCTTCTACTTTACCATCTACAGTATGGGCTTAAGGCTCGGAGAAGGTCTCAGGCTTAAGATTGGAGATATCGATTCAGACCGTATGAGAGTGCATATTCGTAATGCCAAAGGCAATAAAGATCGTTTTGTACCGCTGCCTCATAAAACATTACAGGTGTTAAGGGACTTCTGGTGTTGTCATCGGCACCCGGAATTCATCTTCCCCGGTCGAAAAAGCTCAGCAAAGAAACGTCTTCTGGTTGATGTCCCTCTTGATAGAGGTGGTATACAAGTAACCATCAAAAAAGTGGTGGGAGATATAGGGCTAAAAAAAAGTCTCGTGTCACTCCCTTCGTCACAGTTATGCCACCCACCTGTTAGAAGCTGGCGTTGATCTGATTGAGCTACAGCAGATCCTTGGCCATGTCAGCCTATTGACTACAGCCAGATATACTCACCTTACCACTACCAATTACCAGGATTCCTGCAAGATTATTAATGACCTGGTTGACACCTTCAAGCTAAACTGTGGAGGTGCATAATGATTCCACTTTCAAAAATTATCACAGAATTTGAAGGCAGATACGTTGATAAATACGCTCAAAGCATCTTGCCGTCTCACAAAAATGCGCTACAGGTAATGAAGAACTGCCGATCTGAGGCAAGTCCCCATATGCTGGTACAATGTTCCGATCCTGAGTGTCAGGAATACAGTTTCATTCCTCATTCCTGCGGACACCGAAATTGTCCTCATTGCCAAAGTCACGAAGGGCAGCAGTGGATTGATAATCAATTGAGTAAACAGCTTCCGGTTGAGTATTATTTGATCACTTTTACTCTGCCATCAGAGTTGAGAGATCTTGCCTGGCGGAATCAGAAGCTTGTTTATACAATTTTCTTTTTCTGTGTTCAGGACGTGTTAAAAACATTCACTAAAAAT
>JAYEOK010000195.1:0-2539 GCA_034722915.1 Thermodesulfobacteriota bacterium
CCTTCTTCGGTTCGACATTCCTCGGAGTCTGCGCTTACCTGTTCGATATTCGATATTCGTCCTTTAATGTTCGGTATTCATTATTTAAGCTTCGTAAAAAATGAAAATTCCTATGCTATCAAGTTATTAACGCTCCGTTCCTTATCAGAATGTTTTATTAGAAAAAAACTTGAAAAAGCACCTCTACGGAGACAAGAAAATACAAAATATTGTACCTTGTGCCTTGACTTTTTTACCCATATGCTTTAATACACAACAATCAGATAGGAAAAGTTCAATTTTTTGTGGATACTGCCTCTCTGCTTATTCAATATTTTTTATTACTTGCAACTTTCAGAAAGGAGAGAATGATGAATGATGTAAAATGGGGCTGGAAAAAAGCAACGGCAATTTTTTCAGCCATTGTTATTTCCGGAGCCTGTCTCGGCTCAGCGACCACAGCAATGGCTGGCGCACAAGGCGAATCTGTGGAAGACCTCAGAGCAATGATTGACCAGCTAAAAAACACTGTGCTTGCCCTTGAGCAGAAAATTGCCGTAGTAGAGGACAATCAGGAGGCAACCGACAAGACCGTCCAGGAAGTAGCAGCAAAAGAGAGCACTTCAAATTTATTGTTGCCTGAAAATACCACCATGAAGATTTACGGTTACGCAAAGCTTGATGCTGTTTATACAGATACCGGTGGTACCTATGAATATTCCTATGTACCATCAGCCGTTCCTCTTGATTCTGCTAATGTACCCAGCAATTCATTTGTCATGCATGCAAAACAGACACGGCTTGGATTTGCCACCAGCACAGATACTGATTACGGTAAATTCAACACCAAGATTGAATGTGACTTCTATGGTGGAGGCGGTAACGAATGGGTCAGCAACTCCTGGGGTCTTCGACTTCGCCGTGCCTATGGCGAACTCGGTAACCTGCGTGCCGGCCAGGATTGGAGTACGTTTATTGATTTAGGTGCCTATCCTGAAACCCTCGACTTTGGCGGTGCTGCAGGAAGTCTGTTTATCCGTCAGGCCATGGTTCGCTGGACTCAGCCTTTTGAGGGTGGATCATTCCAGTTTGCAGTTGAAAATCCAGAGGCTAAATTCCAGACCGCAGCGTTGTGGGATGACTACGGCAATCCCGTATACGGGTCAGATATTACAGTAAGCGGCAACAATGAATACATGCCGGATTTCATTGCCAGGGTCAATTTTAACCCAGGTGGTATTGGAAGATATTCCGTCGTAGGTTTGGCCCGTCAGTTCAGTTATGACAGTGGCGACACTAACGATACTGAGTGGGGCGCTGCAGTTAGTGCAAATGCTATTTTCATTACCTTTGGTGAAGATAACTTACATTTGAATATCAATTACGGTAATGGCCTTGGACGTTATATGGAATCCGAATTTCAGGATGCCTTCATCGATCCAATAACGGGTGATATCGAGACCAATACCCAGTTTGGTGGATTTGTCAGTTATCAGCATTTCTGGCTCCACAACCTCCGTTCCACAGCCGTCTATTCCTACGCGGAACGTGACAATGACGACGATTTTGTCAGTCATGCTGTGGACAAGAGCTATCAGTCCGTACATGCAAACATTATATGGAGTCCGATACCTAGAGTGAATATGGGTCTGGAGTATATTTATGGTTACAGGAAAATAGAAAATGGTGATAATGGAGACATGAACCGCCTCATGTGCTCATTTCAGTATAACTTCTAACTGCATCTCTTAAGGAACGTACAATAAATAACTTGAACAAATTAATGTATTTTTTTCCGTCTTCTGTGTTGCTCGTTGCTCACGTAACCCGTTATGCTCCCGCCTCGCGCCTTGAATACGAAAAAAAACTCCTATTAATTTTTGTTCAAGTTATTTATCTCCCGTTCCTAAATAATATCCATCATTCATTACCAGCAGATCTTCATTGAGATCTGCCGGTTTTTTATATCATTGTATTCCTTTATACAGTCCATTCACAATCGCCAAAACAGCGTGACGAAACCTTAGACGCCCCATTTCTTTAGTCCCCTGCCTCATGCCCCACCTCTCTTTTCGTACATCAAAAAATACAAATCCACTTCATCCTCGGATTTCACATCTACGACTTGGCAGCACATTGCAGGCAATCGGCTTAAAGCTATATCCATACAATAGCATCGGAATGCCTCTATTGATTCAAGTGCATTTTCGTTAGATGCAGAGGTAAAAAAACTTGCTCTATTGCAAAAGCAGTAAATCATTATTTGACGATTGACCGGGAACCATCCGTAAACAAGAGACATCCGAAGGGTGAAAAAAACTAAACCCAAAGTAAAAAAAACTTGACTAAAAAATCCTTATCCGTTACTGTAGGATTATATTTAGTGCCTTACAGAATATTTTCTTGTTTTTTGTGAACATATTCTGATAAGGTACTTATCCAGTGAACTGAATTGTTTCCGGTTGAACCGGGTTAGTACCTTATAAATTCTTTCGAAGTCTACGCTTATCTCGTGTTTTTTTGAAAAGAATTTGGTGAAGGTACTTATGCCGGCTTACCG
>JAYEOK010000196.1:0-10867 GCA_034722915.1 Thermodesulfobacteriota bacterium
CAACATCATTGACAAGAGCATTGGCAGCCAGCCCATTTATCGGCAAGTCTGCACAATACTTGAAACTGAGATTAAGAAAAACTACTCACCTGGAGATGTTCTGCCGGCAGAGATAAAACTTGCCGACAGATTTAACATCAACCGACATACCCTTCGCCGGGCAGTTGATGAACTGGTAACTGGTGGTCTGGTGGATCGAATCAGAGGTAAGGGAACCTATGTTGTTGGTTCGGTGATTGATTACGAAATTAAAAGAACAACCCGTTTTACTGAAAACCTGGAATCTCAGGGCAGGCGTGCTTCCAGCCGTGTCATGCGCAAGGTGGGAGTACCTGCCACGGAGGAAGTCGCCCAGCAGCTTAATATCATAAAGAATGACCCGGTTGTTTTGATTGAGACCTTACGTGAGGTCGACGAAATACCCTTCTGCATTGTCTCTCATTATTTTCAATACACAAAGTTTTACAGGGTGCTGAAAACCTACCAACAGGGTTCTCTTCACAGTTTTATCCTGCAACATTACAATCTCAAGCTTCTCAGAAGCCAGAGTCTGATTACTGCAGTTATGGCAGAACCTGATGATGCCGAACTCCTGCAAATAACAAAAAATGCTCCACTGTTACGGGTCAAAAGTCTCAATATTGATGCCTTAACTAAAGATCCTGTTGAATTCGTTATCACACGTTTCCGTGGTGATACTGCGCAGCTTTCCGTTGAACCGTGAATACATACACAAATCCAAAACAGATAAATACAAAACACAAGGAGAATCAAATCATGAAACTAAAAACACTTTTCACCGTTGGCCTGTTGCTGTTAACAGCATCTGTCACCTTTGCAGGATCCCTGGCCGATGGCAGTAAAAGCAACCCTTTGCGGGTTATGCTGGTTCCCACCGATGCAGGTTCCAGTGATATCACTGAAGATTACAAACCGGTTTTCGATGCCATTACCAAAAATTTCGGTATCCATTTTAAAGTCATGGCAGGCAGCTCATACGGAGCAGTTGTGGAAGGTATGTGTAATGATCAGGCGGAAATTGCCTGGTTCGGCCCTGTCACTTTTGGTGAAGCCCATGAAATGTGTGGTGCAGAATTACTGGCCGTGGATGTAAAAAAAGGGAAATCTGTCTATTACTCGGGCATTTATACAAGAAAAGACAGTGGCCTGAATGATATCAAGGATCTTAAAGGACATTCCATGGCCCTTGGTTCCACCCATTCAACAAGTTCTTTTAACTTTCCCGTTGCCATGATGATTGCGGCTGGTCTTGATCCGGCCCGTGATCTCTCCAAAATCGTTATTGCCGGTTCCCATTCAAACTCCATTGCTGCAATGAAAGAAGGGAGGGTTGATTCATGTGCCGCCTCATTCAATTCCTATGAAAAAGCAGTAAAGAATAACATTCTTGATCCTAATGATTTTAAAGTCCTGGCAAAGTCTGATCCCATTCCAAATCCTCCAATGGCTATGAACACTAAGCTCACTTCTGAGTTGAAAGCCAATCTAAAAGAGGCCTTCAACACTATCCACACCCTGGTTAAACCCGGAATAATCCGCGGTTATGGCGGTAAAAAAGTAGATCGTTACGATGCTGACTATCCATTGGATAAAATGCTTGGAGCTTTGAAAAAACTGGCGGCAGTTACTCCCAAAGTAAAAGAAGCCATGGTTGAAAAATCAGGAAAAAATTAATCCGTCAATATATGAAGGAGCCAAACCAGGCTAACCTGTTTGGCTCCACCCAGTATTAGCTCCCGGAGGTATATCTAAATGCTCGAACTTCATAGAGTCTCACGTATTTACAAAGATGGCACCAGAGCCATTGACAATGTTTCGCTTAAAATTGCCAAAGGAGAATTTTGTGTTCTTCTCGGCCCGTCAGGGGCAGGAAAATCAACCCTCATGGGCATGATAAATGGACTGGTTCTACCCACTGATGGCTCTGTGGTGCTTTGGGGTGAAGAACTGAACAAAACAAATATTAAAAAATTTCAAAGACGTGTGAGCATGATTCATCAACAGCTGCATCTGGTACCAAGATTGTCGGTACTCCATAATGTTCTAACCGGAATACTGCCGGAAACACCTCTTTGGCGCACTCTTTTTAACATTTTCCCGGAAACAAACCAACGAAGGGCCTGCCGCCTGCTGGAAGACGTGGAACTTGAAGAAAAGCATATCCATCGCCGGGCCATGGCTCTTTCTGGCGGACAGCAACAACGGGTTGCCATTGCCAGAGCTTTTATGTCACACCCAAGCATTGTGCTGGCCGACGAGCCGGTGGCCAGTCTGGATCCCAACATCAGCCGCAATGTCCTTTCCCTGCTCAAACGGACTGCCACTCAGCGTGAAGCCACTGTTCTGTGCAGTCTACACCAAATTGAATTTGCTCTGGAGTTTGCCGATAGAATCATTGGCTTACGTCAAGGGCAGTTAGTATTTGATGGCCCACCGAAAGCCCTCAATGAAAAAGCCTTGAAAGAGCTATATGGCTCTGAGAAAATCCCGAAAATACAGGAAGAAAAAACCATTATTGCAGATGCGGATTTCGTTCCGGCTCTGCAGGCTGCTTAAGGTGTAAAATGAGTAATGTCTCTGAACCGTTCATGAATCAACCGACCGAACGTTATGCCTCCGACAGCTGGCAATTGCATAAGACGATTACGCCGAAACTGATTGCCATACTTTTGCTTTGTACTGTTGTCATTGGCTGGTCTGCACATAATACTGAAATGGACAGGGCAGCTCTTGAAAATATTCAGGCCGTGGGTGCTTTGATGGGTATCGGCGACTCTAAAGTAGTCTCCGGTGCCACAGGTTTTGTCCGTAAAGCCTTTCCCTTTGTGATAGCAAGTAAAACAGAAACTGAGCGATTGGTCACCTTTGATCCGAAACAACTGCCTCTGTTTACTCACCTTAAAACCATAAAAGAACGTGAATATGATGCACTCACCGACAGTTATTCAGAAGTGGAGGTCGAGTACCTGGTACATCCTTTCGGCTACCTGATCAAGGTGCTGGTCAAGATGTGGGAAACCCTGGAGATGGCATTTTGGGGCACCCTTTTTTCCATCATGATTTCATTGCCCCTTGGAATTTTGAGTGCGCGAAATTACTCACCGAACAAGGTGGTTTATTCAGGAGCCAGGGGATTACTGGGTTTTCATCGTTCCATGCCGGAACTGATTATCGCCCTGTTTTTTGTTCTGATGTATGGATTTGGCCCCATTGCCGGTATTTTTGCCCTTTCCGTGCATACCAGCGGCGTTCTTGGCAAGTTCTTTGCCGATGAAATCGAAAACGCGCCAACAGGCCCTCAAGATGCCCTGCGTACCAGTGGTGCCGGAAAATTAAAAGTACTGCGTTATGCTGTGCTTCCTCAGGTATTGCCACAGTATGTGGCCTATACTCAGTATATTTTTGAACGTAACATTCGTACTGCCACAGTGCTTGGTCTTGTCGGGGCTGGTGGTATCGGCATGGAACTGAAAGGGCGATGGGATCTTTTTGATTATGATCATGTCGCCACCATACTGCTGATTATTTTTATTACCGTAATGTTGCTGGAGCTGGTCTCACAAAAGCTTCGGGCACGAACCATGTAACTGAAATACAAGGAACTATGAAAAATACAACAGAACAGGATATCCCCATACCCGAGCGTTCACAATGGATGAGGCTGCTCAGTGCCCTGGATACGGAAAAGCTTATGAGTCAGGTTGATGCTGTGAGTAAAGGATGGCAAATCAGTCCCAAGGCTCTGCCGCAATCAGGTCTTGGGATGCTCAAACTTCAGGACAGTGCCTGTAACGAACCTTTCTTTCTCGGCGAAATTCCACTTTGCACGGCCTGGCTTGAGATCCTGACACCGGATGGCAGAAAGACAGAAGGCGCAGCCCAGATAATGAATGACAACATCGATCTTGTTCAGGCTCTTGCTGTTTGCGATACCATCCTGGCCAATCAGCTACCGGGATATGAACGTATTGTTGATCTTCTTGATCAAGGTAACAAAATATGCAATCAGGAAAAGCAACGCCGAAAAATGATGCTTGCCAAAACCCGGGTAGACTTTTCTCTACTTGATGATGTCGGAGATGACGATGAAAATTGATGCAATATGGCAGCCTGAAAACCAGCAGCGAATATTTCGTGCCCTGATGGAGGCTATGGCCAGACCCGGCAGTCTGCATTCGCTCGATGCCTGGCTGGATGGCGCCCGCAGTTATCGAGGCGTACTGGCCAGCCTGCTTGATGCAGGAACAACTCTTTCTGATTGCCATGACCTTCTTGAACCTAATGACTGGCCCCTTCTTCAGGCCCGACAGGAAATTACGGAAAAAGCAGATTACCTGCTTTGCCAAGGTTCTGCTCACCCCAACGGATCGCCAAAAGTTGGCAGTCTGAGCTGTCCTGACCAATCGGCCACCCTGCTTATACAGGTTGAAAATCTTGGTAATGGAGGCAGTAGCCTTATGTTGCAGGGACCAGGAATTCAATCAACCTGTTCCCTTGAGGTAAGCGGCCTGGAACCAGCCTGGCTTGAACTTCGTGAAGAATATATCTCATTTCCCCTTGGCATTGATTGTATCCTCCTTGATCAGAAGAATATTACAGCCATTCCACGAACAACAAAAGTGAAGGTGCTGTCATGAGTTATGTGGCAATAAAAGGAGGCGGAAAAGCTATTCAGGGTGCCGAATCCCTGCTTGAATATCTGCGAACAGAACAGGGAAATAAAGGTCTGCCCCTTGATCTTGAGACGATTCAAACCCAGCTTCGTTTCCTCCATAGCCGTGTCATGTCAGAAGGCGGCCTCTACCACCCGGATCTTGCAGCCCTGGCCATTAAACAATTTATGGGCGACTCCCTTGAGGCTTCATTTGCCCTCAGGGCCTACCGCTCAACCAAACCTCGTCTCTGTGAAACACCCCTGCTGGACAGCAGTAAAATGCGTTTGGTACGGAGAATTTCCTCTGCCTTCAAGGATATCCCCGGGGGACAGATGCTTGGTGCCTCCACGGATTTCAGCCTTCGTCTGTTGCGTATGGATCTGTTGGATGAATCCAAAGAGAGTTTTCGAAAAACTGCTGCCAAATGGCTTGGTGATAAAAAAGACGATGAGATACCAGATTCCTTCCCCAAGGTACTTGATTCCTTAAGAGAGGAAGGACTGCTGCCCGAAATAAATCCAAACTTGAACATGGAAGCTTTTGACATCACCCGTGAACCTCTCATATTTCCGGTACCGCGTTCCGCTGCCCTTGCCACCATGTCACGGGCTGAGACAGGATCCCTGCTTGGTATTGCTTATTCCAACATGCGAGGGTATGGCGATGTGCATCCCACAGTGGCTGAGATGCGGGTGGGTTACCTGCCGATCATGCTCCCCCATCCCATTACTGGTGAGCCAGTCGAGGCAGGGGAAGTGATGATGACCGAGTGTGAAGTGGTGGCCATGTATGAAGATGACAGTGAAGGAGGAAAGCCTGTTTTCACCCTTGGCTACGGTGCCTGTTTTGGGCATAACGAGGTAAAAGCACTTGCCATGGCCATACTTGACAGGTCTTTGCAAAAGGGGATGAAAGACGGGCCGTCAAATCCATCGGAAGACCCTGAGTTTGTTCTTCTCCACGTGGATGGTATCGACTCCATGGGATTTTGCACCCACTATAAAATGCCGCATTACGTAACCTTTCAATCTGATATGGATCGCTTGCGCACCACCCGGAAGAAACAGGGACAAGAAGAAGAGAAGGAGAATCAGACATGAATAAAACAGGCGGTTATCCCTTTGGCTTTCTTGATGAATATGCCAAGAAAGAGGTACGGCGCAGTGTCTTAAAAGCCATTGCTCTGCCTGGCTACCAGGTACCCTATTCCAGCAGAGAAATGCCCATGGGAAGGGGTTTTGGTACCGGCGGTCTGCAGCTGACCCTGTCGCTCATAGGGAAGGGTGAAACCCTGAAAGTTATTGATCAGGGTTCTGATGATTCGGTGAATGCTGTTAATCTACGGACTTTTGTGGAAATGACCTGCCCGGATGTGAACACCACCACCAAAACCGAAGAGGCGACCCTTATTCAATCACGTCACCGAATTCCTGAAAAAGAGCTCACGGAAAAACAGGTCATTATACTTCAGGTTCCCTACCCGGATCCTTTAACCGTGGTTGAGCCCTCGGAAGATAAACGAAAAGTGATGCACGGTGAGATGGATTATTCCAGGCTGCTGGTGAAACTCTACGAAGATATTGTTAAGTTTGATGAAATAACCATCTCCCATCGTTATCCCACCCGCATTAACGATTGTTATATTCTTGATCCTTCACCTATTCCCCGTTTTGATGTACCCAAAATGCACCACTCCAAAGCTTTGATTCTATTCGGAGCCGGACGGGAAAAAAAGATCTACGCGGTTCCTCCCTACAGCAAGGCTGAACCCATCGCCTTTGAAGATGTAAAGTTCCGGGTAGAAGATTTTAACGATGAACATGGAATGCGACGCTGCTGTGCCCGCTGTGGCAGCAAGATAAGTTTTCTGGATGAGTTCATGGATTCCCGCAGCGGCAAAAAAGTGTATCAATGTTCAGACATTGACTGGTGTAACCAGGAATTACAGCTTGCAAAAAAAGAAACTGAAACGGAGAAAGCCAGTGAAGAAAATTCTTGAAGTAGAGTCCTTCTCCAAAGTCTATGGCAGGGGCTGTCCCCGTTGCTTTGAACAGACCGGTGCAGAACAGACCAATATCTGTCCCAGCTGTAAATCCGTGGTTGCAGCACATGACGTATCCTTTTCACTTCATCAGGGTGAAATCCTTGGTATCATGGGGGAATCTGGTTCAGGTAAATCAACAGTGGTCAAATGTCTCTACTTTGATGAAGAGCCAACCGGTGGCCGGGCTGTCTTTTATGACAACGGCCATCAGCACTCCCTGTTTGATCTTAATACTGCCAAACAGCGTCATCTGAAAAATCACAGCTTTGGCATGGTGTATCAAAACCCACATCTTGGGCTTAATTTTGATATCTCGGCCGGCGGCAATATTGCCGAACGACTGCTTATGTCCGGCAATAACCACTATGAAAAAATTCGCAGCAAGGCGCGCGGGCTCCTCAGCCGAACAGAGGTACTGCCTGAACGAATGGATGAAATACCGAAAACATTTTCCGGTGGTATGCAGCAGAGGGTTCAGATTGCCAAGGCCCTGGCAACGGATCCACCTCTGCTCTTTCTTGATGAAGTGACCACAGGACTCGATCTTTCCGTGCAGGCAGCCATCCTTGATTTGATCCTGGAAATTCAGCAGGAACTCAATACTGCCATGATCGTTGTCACCCATGATCTCGGTGTTATCCGGTTACTTGCCGGGCGCACACTGGTCATGAAATATGGCCGGGTCATTGAATCCGGGCTCACCGACCAGATCCTGGAAGATCCCCAGCACACATATACCCAGCGGCTGGTTGCCTCGGCCCTATAAAGGAACAAATCATGAGTGTAGACGCAATTCTCAATGTTGAGAATTTTTCCAAACATTTTGTCCTCCATGAGCAGGACAAGGTAATCCCTTCTTCATACAATGTGAACCTGAAGGTGTATCCGGGACGGCTCACAGCCCTTATCGGTCCCACAGGAGCAGGGAAATCCACGGTGCTGAATGGTATCTATCGTACCTATCTGGCAAGCAGCGGCAGAATTCTGTATCAAACAGCAGCAGGTCATGAGATTGATCTGGCCCGGGCCAATGATCATCAGATTCTTGAGCTGCGAAAAACAGAGATAGGCTTTGTGACCCAGTTTCTTCACATCCTGCCTAGGCAGAAAACAGAAGACGTGGTTGCTCAGCCATTGTATCAGCGAGGTGTTTCTAAAGAAGAAGGACGCGCCAGAGCACGTGAAACGCTTGCAGCCCTGAACCTGCCAAGGCGACTCTGGTCTCTTTCCCCGTCCACCTTTTCCGGTGGCGAAAAACAGCGGGTGAACCTGGCCCGCGGCCTGACATCAAAACCACGGCTGCTTTTACTGGATGAACCCACCGCCAGCCTTGATCCTCTAACCACCCAACGAGTTGTGAAGCAGATCCAAAAATTAAAAAAAGACAATATCGCCATGCTTGCCATCTTTCATCAAATGAATCTGGTTGAGCAATTGGCTGACGAGGTTGTGGAACTTTCTCCACCTCCTGCTGAAAATGGTGACGGAGAAAAGATATGAAGACTTATATAAGCAACTGTCGTCTGGTTTTGCCTGACGAGATCCTGGAAAACAGCTCCCTGCTTCTTGAAGATGGAGTCATCAGGGAAATTGCCCCGGAGAGCGGCCTCGGAGCAAAAGAAATTGATCTGGCCGGAAAGATCCTGATGCCCGGTATGATTGACCTGCACTGTGACGCCCTGGAAAAAGAGGTTGAACCGAGACCGAACGTCCACTTCCCCTTTAATTATGGCTGTGCCCAGGCTGATAAACGAAATGCAGCAGCAGGTATCACAACTGTTTTTCATTCCCTTTCCTTTGCAGGAGAGGAGCTTGGTGTACGTAACAATGAAATGGCAGCAACACTGGTGAAAGCCATGCATGACTGGCGCCCCCATGGACTGGTGGACAATCGGATACACTGCCGCTATGAGATTACAAACGAAGCTGCTCTGCCTGTGGTTTCTGACCTGCTGGATAATAAAATGGCTCATCTTGTCTCACTTATGGATCACACGCCGGGACAGGGACAGTTTAAGGACATGGCCGGTTATCGCAGCTACCTGGCAAAGACCTATAAAAAAGATGAAAAGGAACTCGATCGCCTGATGGAAGAGAAGCTCTTGGGAAGTGAAGGAGCCTATCATCGAATACAAACCCTTGCAGAATGTGCTCATCGTAACGGGATCGCAATAGCCAGCCACGATGATGATTCCCCAGAACGGATAGCAACCATGCGCAAGATTGGAGCAAATATATCTGAATTCCCCATTACTCTAGAGGCAGCTGCCGCAGCACAAAGGGCGGGGATGGCAACAGTATTTGGTGCACCTAATATCCTGCGCGGTAAAAGCCAGGCAGGATCCATGCGTGCCATTGATGCCATCCATGCAGATGTTGCTGACTGTCTCTGCGCTGATTATGCCCCGGCCGCACTCATCGTGTCTGTTTTTTGTGTGCCTGAACAGTCTACACTCAATCTGGCTGAAGCTGTGCGCCTTGTCACCTCCAACCCGGCGCAAGCTGCCGGGCTGAAAGATCGGGGTGAAATCAAAGAGGGCAAACGTGCTGATCTCATTGCCGTTGATCAGCCCGGTGGTCTGCCGCAGATTTGCCGGGTATGGGTAAAAGGAATAGAGGTTTTTAAAACAGTGTATGACCATGGCTAATCTCTTTTATATCATCGGCCCCTCAGGTGCGGGTAAGGATTCCGTACTGGACTATGCCAGACAACATATGCAAACTTCCAGCACAGTATCGTTTGCCCACCGATATATCACACGTCCCGCAGAGAGCGGCAGTGAAAACCATGTGGCTCTCTCGGAACAGGAGTTCAGGCTGCGACTCGATAACGGTTTTTTTGCCATGAACTGGGGAAGTCACGATCTGCAGTATGGTATTGGCATTGAAATAGATTACTGGCTGAGGCGGGGGATGGATGTAATTGTCAACGGATCAAGGGGATATCTTGAGAAGGCTGCTGCAAGATACGTTCAACTCTGTCCGGTACTGATCACTGTCCCCACTTCGATACTCCAAAAACGTTTATTGCAAAGAGGCCGGGAAAACAGTAAACAAATAGAGGAACGAATCCTTCGAGCCGGGCAATTTAAAGAAATTAATCACCAACGCCTTGTCTCTCTTGATAATTCAGGCCCCTTGCATAAAGCAGGTAATAATTTCCTCAAACTTATGACATCTTCAATATGCTGTTAACCTTTCTTGGAACAGGAGATGCTGCCGGAGTCCCAGTTTACGGCTGTACCTGCCCCGTCTGCTGCAGAGCAAAGGAAGAGAGACGGTTTCGCCGTCTGCCCTGTTCTGCTCTTCTTGAGATTGATGGTGAGCAAATTCTGATTGATGCAGGAAGAATGGATATCGCTGATCGCTTTCCGGTCGGAAGCTTAAGCCGAATTTTTCTCACTCACTACCATATGGATCATGTGCAGGGATTGTTTCATCTCCGCTGGGGCTGTAACACAAGTATTCCGGTGCATGGCCCGGGTGATGTAAATGGCTGTGGAGACCTGTTCAAACACCCGGGTATCCTTGATTTTTCACAGGTTATGAAACCGTTTGAAAAACAATCTTTCGGAGAGATCCATGTCACCCCTGTTCCCTTAAATCATTCAAAAATGACTTTAGGATATTGTTTTTCCCATCAGAATTCCAGGCTGGCCTATCTCTGCGACACATCAACGTTACCACCCGCCACACTCTCTTTTTTGCAAGACTGGCAGCCGAACCATATTGTCCTGGATTGTACACATCCGCCACAAGAAAGCCCTCCACGCAATCATAACGATTACAGCATGGTTTTGAATCTGGCCGACAAATTCAAATCGAGTAGCTTCTGGCTGACTCACATAAGTCATAATCTCGATCTTTGGTTGAGTGAACATCTAAATTCACTTCCCGATAACGTACAAATTGCCAGAGATACAATGGAAATTACCATCATTAAGAATTCCAAAAACTAGACTGACTCTTCGATACCCCGTTTGCAGAAGGTAATCGCATAACGACTTTTTGCATCTTAGTGCCTTACAGAATATTTTCTTGTTTTTTTTGAACATATTCTGATAAGGCACTTATCCAGTGAACTGAATTGTTTCCGGTTGAACCGGGTTAGCTTTAACTGATCAATTCTTTTTTTAATTAATTGTAA